>NZ_JALQDB010000036.1:0-118659 GCF_023631465.1 Caballeronia sp. GAWG1-1 | reverse complement strand
GCAACACACGAACGTGGACGTCAAGAGCATCACCAAGTCGGTCGATGCGCTCGGCAGCATGTTCGTCGGCATGAAGGCCTAAGGGCTCGCAGGCTCAGAGAGGGAAGGACCACGTGCCTTCTTCTCTCGTTGATTCTTGCCGATAACGTCCGAGCCTCAACGAGAGGACCGTATCTCCTTGCGGCCCTCTGGGTGAACTGCTTTTTTTGGCCCGCTCTTTAGCGGGCTTTTTTCGTTGGCTGTCGCACGGTATTGAGTTGGAAGCTGATGACTCTCCGAAGAGTCCTCCACTGTCTCTCCGAGCTGATGCTCTTCGCTCTTTACTTGCCGGCGAAAAAAAGGCGTTCGTTACTTACTACAGCCGTTACGTCCCTTAGCCTGCCAGACAAACCTCAATTCCTTGACTCTTTTCTAGCGTGGCCGAAACGTCGGTTTCGCTTCGTTTCGCGTGGAGGTTATGAAAAGACGACTGTCTCGGTTCTCAACTTGAGTGCGAGGGTTTGCCTGGCAGAAGCGCTCATCCGCGAGCGCTATATCGGGGACACCGGTCATGCACTTGTCTGTCGCGCTACGCTGCTGGTGGACCACTCCTGCGCTGCCTTCTAGCGTCAAGACGAAACACCGTTTCGCCGCCCAAGGCAAAAGCAAGATTGTTGTCCAACAAATGCCCAATCATGTTCCAAAAAAATCCAAGTATCGTTAAATTGACGCTTAAGAACCAAGACGGGCATCCGTTAACTCAGTTTCTCTCAAAGAACATGGTCCTCGGGTTAAAGACATGTTCATTCTGGCCGCCCCGCTTTGCGGGCGGCTTTTTTTTGCCGGAATTAGTAAAGGCTCTTGCTATGGAAACGAAGGTGCCGAGAACAAGAGAACGGACGCTCGGCAGGCAGGAATGCAGGTGAACTGATCTGGACGCCAGGGTGAACCGACTTTCCAAACAACGCTATGGTCCAGCTCCTTCACTGATCTAACAGACACCGTCCAGCATAGCCGTCCGAATAACCGAAAATTCATACGGTCCACATTGAGCAATATCTTGCGAATGCACTCTCGAGACAAGACCCGCGCGTGTTGAGAGAGCACTCGACGCCTTCTCGCAAAGCGGCGCATAGCAAGCTTGAGAGCAGAAGAGACGATTCACACGGCGACTTGGACCGCAACGAAATTGGACATGCATCCGCGCAACGACGCACTGCGCCAATCGACTAACGATTGAATCGCAATGCACGCTCACGAGCGAAAGCAATCATGGCGCGCTAAGCAAGCTCGCCACATGAGCCGAGCGCGTCTCATCGGCAATTTCCCGCGCAGTCTTGCCGCGGTCATCCTTCAAATCCCGATTCGCGCCACGAGCAAGCAGTATCGACGCAGTCTGCGCTCGATCGTATCCCGCCGCCCACATGAGCGCCGTCAGATGATTGTGATACGCGGCGTTCACGTCGACACCCGAGTCTAATAGACGCTGCACGATCGCGGTTTGCCCGAGTCCAGCCGCATATTCCATCGCTGTCTTGCCTACGCGATCCGTCGCCGCTGCATCCGCGTGTCGCGCAATAAGCAATGCCACGATATCATCGTTGCCGTCGAACGCGGCAGCCATCAACGGTGTGATGCCCTGCACGTCAGCCTGGCTCACATTAGCGCCGCGCTCGATCAACAAGCGCGCCATCGGCGTCATGCCGCGCTTGCATGCGCTGATGAGCGGCGTGTCGCCTATACGGTTACGCGAATCGATCTTCGCGCCTTGATCGAGTAGCTCGACCACAGCATGCGTGTCACCATTGCGAGTCGCGTTAAGCAAGCGTTCGTTGAGCGCATAGGCATCGTCATCGGCATGAACGGAGTCGAGCAACGCAAGCGTCATGCATGCGAACACGAGTGCTTTGCTAATCGGTATGGAAAAGGTCATTGCAGATTAGCGACGTAGTTCGCAAGATTCTCGATGTCCGCGTCGGTCAGGTTCTTCGTCACGCTCGTCATGTTGCCCGCATCGTTCGTGCGCTTCTTCGCGCGGAAGTCCTGCAGTTGCTTCACGATGTACGGATACTGCTGACCCGCGACCCGCGGTATTTCGTTCTGCCCTTTCATGCCGCCGAGATGGCACATCGTGCAGAGCACTTCATCGGACTTCCTTTTGCCCGCCTCCACCTTGACCGGGTCGGCCTTGAAATCGGTCGACACGAGTGTCTGCGCCGCGAAGTAATCGGCGAGATCGTGCATGTCTTCCGACGACAGATTGGCGGCCATCGGCGACATGCGTGGATCGCTTCGACGGCCTGCCTTGAAATCGCGTAACTCAAGGAACAGATAGCGCGATGTCTGACCCGCGAGCGATGGATAATCGCCGCTCGTCGAATTGCCGTTCTGCCCGTGGCATGCAACGCATACGACGGCTTTGGCGGCGCCGGCCTGCGCATCGGCGCGCGCGAACGCTGGCACTAAAAACAACAGGCAAGCGACCATTCTCGCTACACGAATGCGTTCGTCTCTCTTGCGTTTCGATGGACGCATCGTCACCTCAAGGCAGCGCAAACACGAGAAGGCTATTGCCACGCTTGAAGTCCAGCTGCGTGTTGCCGCCCGCCGCGACCGCGACGTATTGCTTGCCGTTCACCATGTACGACACGGCCGGTGCGTTCACGCCCGCACCGCATTGAAACTCCCACAATTTGCGGCCGGTACTCGCATCGAACGCGCGAAAGAGGCCATTACCCTCACCGTTGAAGACAAGTCCTGCCGCAGTCGCGAGCACGCCGCCAATCAAGGGCTGATCCGTCTTGTAACCCCATGCGATCTTGCCGGTATCGACATTCACCGCAACCAGCTTGCCCCACTGTTGCTCGGCTGGAATGGTCTTGAAGGCGCCGCCGAGCCATAGTTTTCCGCCGGGATAAGCGGCGTCTTCAACCTGATACGTCATCGGTTGATGCAAGTTTGCCGCATACGCCATGCGCGTCTTCGGATTGAACGCCATGGGCGACCATTCGACGCCACCGTTCGCGCCCGGCAGCATGCGCGCGCCGGTCGCTGTCGGCAAGGTCCAGACGCCTTCTTGAGGAATCATCGCTTCGGAAATGCGGATGATGTGACCGTCGCGGCGATCATGCACATAGACGAATCCGGTCTTGCCGCCATGAATGATGGCCGGAACCATCTGTCCACTCTTGTCCTTTACGTCGATGAGAATTGGTGGGCTCACTGCATCCAGATCCCACACGTCGTGCGCGATGTATTGGTAATGCCATTTGTACTTGCCGGTATCGAGATCGATGGCGACGAGCGAATCGGTGTAGAGATTGTCGCCAGGACGAATGGCGCCATGAAGGTCCGGCGAGGGATTGCCCACTACGAAATACACCGTACGTGTCGCGCGATCGACCGCAGGCGCCATCCACACACCGCCGCCAAGCGTCTTCTCGAAGTCGTGGCCTTTTTCCGCGAGCGTCTTTTTCTCCGCCTCGATATAGCGCTTCATGTTGCGGCCCACGGCGTCTTTCTCGGCCCACACGCCTTCGCTGCCGGAGTCGGGAATGGTGTAGAAGGTCCAGAGCAATTGACCTGAGTTCGCGTCGAATGCCTTGACGAAACCACGTATGCCGTACTCGCCGCCGTTCGTGCCGATCAACACCTTGCCATCGACGACGACCGGCGCCATCGTTTCCGAATAGCCGTCCTCCGGGTCCGCGATCTGCGAGGTCCACACGACGCTGCCGGTCTTTGCATCGAGCGCGACGAGCTTGGCGTCGAGCGTGCCCATATACAGGCGGTCACCGGATATGGCGACGCCGCGATTATTCGGTCCGCAGCAAAAGGTCGTAACCGGTCCCATCTTGTGCTTGTAATGCCAGAACTCCTTGCCGGTGACCGCGTCGATTGCATAGACGTGGTTGTAGGAGGTCGTGAGAAACATGACGCCGTTGGATACGATCGGCGCGGTTTCCATCGACTCCATCACCGCCGTCTGGAAGATGAATGCCGGCCTCAGCTTCGCTACGTTTGATCGATTGATCTGCGCTGCTGGCGCATAACGCGTCTCGGCATAAGATCCGTTCGAATGCAGCCATGAGGCGCTGTCATTCGCGGCGGCATCGAGTTGCGCCTGCGATATAGGCCGCAATGACGTGGGAACCGGCGCTGTGGCCGTCGTGTTGGCGTTCTGGATTTCGTCGGCAGAGTAAGCCGCAGGCGCTGTAATCATTCCGAAAGCGCCGACAAGAGCCGCGACTGAACCAAGCAAAGCACGGGGATAGCCTGCCATGACGGTCTCCTTATTCGTTTTCTTCTGCGCCTGTGGGCTGGATTCGAAATGCGCGTCGCGAAACGCGCGGAATCCGAGAAAAAGCATAGGCAATTTAACGAGGCACTTCCAGAGCGTATTGATACGAGCCGCGCGGCTCGTGCCAAGCGATTCATTCTTCAGCCGACACTTCCGTCGCCTACATACCCTTCCCGACACGGCCCAAGCTCACACATACGAATCCATTACACATAAATTAATGGCGCATTCTTGAATGTTCGAAAGCCCATATTCCTTAGCGATTAAACGCTCGTTCTGTTCCATTCGGCCTACTACGGTTTACCAAAATAAAAATTCATAACCCCCTTCTTGTTACTTCCTTAAACGTCTCTTGTCGGGAGAATCGCCATGCTTGAAAAAGTCGCGAAGTGCTTGGCCGTGGGTGTGCTTATTTCGGCTTCCTCATTTATTTACGCACACGATTACGACGATGTCCCTACCGGCCGGTGCACGCTTCCACAAGGAACGATTTCTCTCGTCGAACGACAGCTTTACACCGTCGTCAATCTATCCGACTCGAACGGCGGAATTTTCAAGCCCAACCGGATGTGGGCCGCCATTGTCGACCGCGAGGGTCATCTATGTTCGGTCACCAAGACCGGCGATGCATGGCCTGGCAGTCGCGCCATAGCAATAGCCAAGGCGTACACCGCAAACGGTTTTAGCAACGATGCGCTTGCGCTTTCCACCGCAAATCTTTATGCCGCCACGCAGCCGGGCGGATCGCTTTATGGGTTGAACAATTCCAATCCCTTCGACGCGCGCTTCCTGGAGCAAGGAAGCGGGATCAACCATAGCGTGGGCGGTGTGATCACCTTCGGCGGCGGCGTGGCGCTCTACGCCGGTGGAAAAGTAATTGGCGGCCTTGGCGTGAGCGGTGACAGTTCGTGCGCCGACCATGCGATTGCCTATCGCATGCGCAAGCTTGCAGGACTTGGCTCCGTGCCTGCTGGCGAAGGACCGAACAACACGGACAATATCAAATACTCGACCGGAGCCTCACCGATGGGATTCGAACAGCCTCACTGCTTCCCGAGCGATCTAAGCGCAAGCGGAGTCGAGAATATTCCGCACTGACCGCCTTCAATGACGCGACGGGCAGAGGACGGCCCGTCCGACTGATCGGCATCGACGTGTTCTGAGCGCATAAGCGATAAGCGCCCTGTCGATGAGCAAACGATTGCGCCGCTGTCAAAGCCGAAACCAAATGAAGTCGCTTGCCATTAACTGATAGACGCATCTTTTTAGCTTTTGCTTAACGACGCATCGTTCTTTGCGGCATTGTCCATTGCAAGCGAATGAGACTCTCACGCTTAGGTAGCGAAAAATTGCAAGGAACTAAGCCCTTGAGCTTCGGCATCACGACTTTCTTAGCCAAAAGCTACTCGCATACGTTTGCCACCGTCTCAGCGGCGAATGTCGACCTATAGTCGCCTAAAAAAACTAACGACCTCTTTAGAAGCACGTTAAGCTATTTCTGCTATAGCAAAAAAATTGCATGCTGTTGGTCAACCGCAAGTAAGACATCCCCGTTAGCTATCGATGCCAGGCATCCGCATGGTAGCGACCTCTTCGCTTGCCGTGATGGACATCGAGCCGAATTCTCTGCAGAGGATCCAGACCTGCTTCGTTTAAAGCGGCCTGTCTCATCCCTCGGCTAGAAAATCCTCAAAGACTTTTTCTTTTCTTCCCTTCATTTTCTTTACTAAAGACATGAAGGCAGAAAGCCAATCGAATTATTACCAAAAATTTCCTAAGCGTTTTTTTAATGACGCAAAGGCCTTGGAGATCAGTGCGTTGAAGATCCTACATAGCGAGTCCTCGAAGGGATGGGGCGGTCAGGAAATCCGTACGCTCAAGGAGATGGTCGCGCTGCGTGAGTGCGGCCATAGCGTGGAACTGCTGTGTCCGAGCGATGCACGTCTCGGCATTCGTTCAACCGAGCTTGGCTTCGCCGTGCACCACGCGCGCATGCGTAGCGGCGGCGACGTGCGCTCCATGATGAGAATCAAGGCGCTGCTGCAACGCCGTGCTTACGATGTGCTCAACACGCACAGCGGTCACGACAGTCTGGTTGCCGGCACGGCCGCCCGATTGGCGGGAACGCCTCTCGTCGTGCGTACGCGGCATCTCGCATTGCCTATCAGTTCCCTCGCAACTTATACGTGGATTCCTCATCGCGTCATCGCGGTCAGTCATTTCGTGCGCCGCTATCTGATCTCGGCTGGGGTCTCCGAGAAGCGCGTGGAGACTATCCACGACGGCATCGCGACCGAGCGCGCCACGCATTCGTCGCTGCGAGACGAACTCAAACTCGGGCCGGATGCCACCATCGCATGCATGGTGGCGATCATGCGCGACGAGAAGGGACACGAAGATCTGATCGACGCGGTACGGCCTTTATTCGACACGCATCCACACCTGCATATCGTGATGGCCGGGGACGGTCCCGCTTTCGAACGCATAGAAGGCATCGTGACGCGTCTGGGTCTTGCGAGTCGCATCCATCTGCTCGGTTTTCGTACCGACGTCCCCAACATTTTGCGAGGCAGTGATTTCTTCGTGCTGCCGACGCATCAGGAAGCGCTCGGCCAAGCGTTCATCGAAGCGATGGCCGCGGGCCTGCCCGTCATCGGCACGAGTGTGGACGGCGTGCCCGAATTGATCGAAGACGATGTAAATGGTCTGCTGGTACCGCCGCGCAATCCGCCGGCATTGCGCGCGGCTATCGCTCGCATGATCGACGAACCTGGCTTGCGTGAACGTCTGCGCACCAATGGCATGCGTATCACCGAGCGCGGCTTCACCATTGCAAACATGGCATACGAAACCGCGCTCTTCTACCGGCGCGCATTGAAAGAGAGGGAATCTCGCCGATGAAACAACAAGCGCGCGCCATTCCCGTGTTGATGTATCACCACGTCAGTCCGTCGCCGGGCATGATCACCGTCAAGCCCGAGCATTTTGCGGAGCAAATGGCGTATCTCGCGAGCGCGGGGTATCGCACGATCGGCGCCGTGCAACTCGCGGCGTTTCTACGCGGCGAAGAAATGCCGGAGCGCTCGTTCGTCATTACCTTCGACGATGGCTATCTGGATAACTGGGTCCATGCACATCCGGTGCTGCAGCGTCACGGATTTACCGCACTGTGCTTTCTCGTCAGCAGCTGGCCGGGCGATGGCAACGTGCGGCCCAATGCAGCCAACGCGCCAGCCCATGCATTGCCCGCACTGCTCGACCATCATGCGGGCGAACGCGCTATCGAAGAAGGACGCGCCGACGACACGATTCTGCGCTGGTCCGAAATCGATGCGATGCGCCATGCCGGCACGTTCGAATTTCATAGCCATACGCATACGCATGTTCGTTGGGACCAAAAGACCGCGTCGGCCGATGAGAAGCGGCAGCGCCTCAGTGAAGATCTGAAGACTTCGCGCGCGACCTTGAACGCGCGGCTGGGCCAGGTATCGGACCATCTATGCTGGCCGCAAGGCTATTACGACGAGGACTATCGCGAAGTCGCACTGGATGCGGGCTTTAGCCACTTCTATACCTGTCATCCCGGCACCAATTCACGCGGGCAAGAGGCATCGAACGAAGCGCGTGGATCGATCCGACGTCTCGAGGTGAGAGATCGCCCGGCATCGTGGCTTCGTTCGCGTATGTGGGTGCATAGCCGGCCGTTGGTGAGCCGCGCTTACCTCAGCGTCAAGCGGTAAGCGTTAAGCGGTAGCCGATCTGCGCTCAGTCCAGCTCTCGCCGCACGCGCGCGTCTTCTTCCAGACGCGTGTCTTCGATCTCTTGCAACACGCTATCGAGATCGACAGGGCCAGTGGGCGCTTCGACGTGACCGGTCAATGCGACATCGACATGCAGGCCGCCCGCTTCGAACAGCGACCATATCTCCGTTCCGTAGTCGGTGCGCAGAAGTTTTGGCGCGAACTGACCGAAGTAACTCGCGAGGTTGTCGACGTCGCGCTTGAGCATGGGCGCGGCTTCGTTGTTGCCCGCCGCATCGACGGCCTGAGGCAAGTCGATGATCACCGGACCTTCGGCCGCCAGCAAAATGTTGTATTCCGACAAGTCGCCGTGAATCACGCCCGCGCACAGCATGCGCACGACTTGCTTGAGCAGCATTGCGTGCAGTTCCAGCGCGCGTGCTTCGGTCAGGTGAACGTCGTTGAGGCGCGGCGCCACGTTTCCCGATTCATCGACGACGAGTTCCATCAGCAACACGCCGTCGGTGCAGATGAAGGGTTGAGGCACGCGCACGCCCGCATTAGCCAGGCGAAAGAGCGCATCGACCTCGGCGTTCTGCCACAACGCTTCCTGCATTTCGCGGCCGTAACGCGTGCCTTTTTCCATCGCACGCGCTTGCCGGCTGTTCTTGACCTTGCGGCCATCCCGATACGACGATGCCTGCCGGAAGCTGCGCTGCTTCGCGTCCTTGTAGACCTTGGCGCAACGCGTCGCGTCTTGGCAGCGCACGACGTAGACGGTAGCTTCCTTGCCGCTCATGAGCTGGCTGATGACCTCGTCGATGAGTCCTTCTTCGAGAAGCGGTATGAGGCGTTTAGGCGTTTTCATGCGAGCCTCGGATGGGGCTCGTGGCGCGAGCGTTCGAGATGCGTAACGTTCCGCAAGCGGAAGACTGGCGGACCGACGCCATGGAAAAGAGCGGCGCAGCCAAAGGGCAGATTGTGCGATTCATGCCGAATTATACGGGGGTGCGCGCGGACGGCCGCCTCGGCTCCTGTTCGCGCGCCAGAACCACCTCCGCCATTGCTCCCACGCCTCCCGGCGCGTCGTGGATCGCAACCACGCCGCCGTGCGCCCGCACGATCTCCTTGGCAATCGCGAGTCCAAGTCCGCTGCCTTCTTCTGCCGATGCCCGGAAGAACGGCTCGAAAACGCGCTCGCGCAACGTCGCCGGAATGCCCGGCCCTTCATCCACGACGCTGACGGTCACGTTCACGTGCGTTTCCTTGGCATCGACCGTGACGCGCGTGCCGCGCGGCGAGTAGCGTATGGCGTTATCGATGAGATTGGAAAACACGGCCGACAAGAGCGGCTCGCTTCCCGTCACGACGAGCGCACCTTCGAACGCTACAGCCAGTTCGATATCGCGCCGCCGCGCCACGAGCGCGAGCTTCTCGACGGCCAGCGTGATGACCGCGCGTAAGTCCACCGCCTCGCCTTCGTAAGCGGTGTAGTCGGCGGCTTCGGCCTGGGCGAGCATGAGAAGCTGATTGATCAGCGTCACCATTGCGCGGTTGCTTTGATGCATGGCAGTGAGCGTTTCCCTCACTTCGTCTAAACCGTGCTGGCGGCGCGCGTACTGAAGCTGCGACCCGAGCAACGTAAGCGGCGTGCGTATCTGATGCGCGGCATCGGCGATGAACCGGCGCTGCGTCGCCGTTTGCCGTTCGATGACATCGAGCGATGCATTGAACGCCGTGACGAGTGGATGCAGTTCCACCGGAAGACCTGTCGCGTCGATTCGCTCCTTGCTCTTGAGCGGATGAACGGCCAAGCCGCTCGCGAGCTTCTCGAGTGGTCTCAACTCGAGTGCGAGCCCGGTGCAGATCAGGATCATGGCAACCGCGATGCTGCCGAGAATATAAGCAATCTGCGGCGTCCAGAGCGATGCAACCAGCGCGTCGCGGGCAACGAGCGTGCGGCCTATGGAGACGACCAGTTCGATGGTCTTGCCATTGTCGAACATGGCGCGCTTAAGCGATACGGCGCGAATGGGCGAGCCTGCCACCTGCGCGTCGTACCACTGCGGAGAGGCGCTCAGACGCATCCGCGGAAAGTCGGATGTTCCCGCGATCACCGCGCCGCCCGCGATCTCGATGCGATAGAACACTTGATCGCCTTCGGGCGTGCCGACGATCTGAATCGTGCTCGGCGATACCGAAGCCACCAGATCGTTGTCGTTCCAGCGCACATCGGCGGCCATCACGCGTGCTGCGGCAAGCAACGCCGCGTCCTGCAGCAGGTCGGCCGTGCGCCGCGCGTTCAAGTGCGTGGCCCATCCCGCGACGATCCCGAAGATCGTCGTCGGAACGATCAGCCAGATCAGGAGCCGCGCGCGCAGGCTATGCTTGCGGCTCTTCATGTTCCAGCAGATAGCCGAGCCCGCGCAACGTAATGATCGCAGCCGTGCTCTTTTCGATTTTCTTCCTGACCCGCGAGACGTAGATCTCGATGGCGTCGCCGCTCGGTGGCGCGTCGCGGTCGTTCAAGGCTTCGGCGAGCACGGCCTTCGAGACCGTCCGCCCGGTTTGCAGAATGAGCGCTTCCAGTACCGCGTGTTCGCGCGGCGTGAGCGACAGCGCGTCATCGCCGACGAAGAATTGCCGCCGGTCCATGTCGTAGAGCAAGGTGCCGCAGCGCAAGCGGTTCGAGCGCACCGGCGCGTGCCGCCGCGCAAGCGCCTTGATACGCGCGATCAGTTCGCGTTCGTCGAACGGCTTGACGACGTAATCGTCGGCGCCATCGGCCAGGCAAATCACCTTTTCGCCGATGTCGCCCGTGGCCGTCAGAACCAGCACGGGCGTGTCGTTGGCCTGGTCGCGCATGCGCCGCAGGACCGCCTTGCCCGACATGCCGGGCAGGTTGAGGTCGAGCAGCACGACGTCATAGCGCGTGCCGGCGAGCGCCGCGCCGGCGGTTTCGCCATCGGGCACATGCTCGACGAGGAAGCCCTCGTCGGTCAGCGTCTTGCTCAGCCAGTGCGCCAGCTGGCGGTTGTCTTCGATCAGCAGAAGTTTCATTGCTCCGGAACGCTTTGCCACCGGTATCCATTGCGGGCTTCGCGCGACCGGTAAAGGACGAGCGTCGCGATTGCGCCGCACAGCGCGGCCACGGCCATCCATGCGCCGGGCGCCGCCTTGTCGCCGGTGAAGTGGATCAGCGACGTCGATATGGCCGGCGTGAAGCCTCCCACCATCGTGGCGAGGCTGTACGCCATCGAAAAACCGGTCGTGCGCACGTTCGCCGGCATCAGCTCGGTGAGCGCGACCACCATCGCCCCGTTGTACCACGCATAGAGCACCGAGAGCCACAGTTCCACCGCGAGCAGGCGCTCGAACGACGGCGCCGCGACGAGCCATTGCATCGCCGGATACGAGGTTAGGATGGTCAGCGCGGTAAAGATGAGCAGGATGGGCCGCCTGCCGACGCGGTCGGACACGGCGCCGGAAATGGGCAGCCACACGAGGTTCGACACGCCCACGCAGACGGTGACGATAAGCGAATCGAGCGACGAAAGATGCAGCACCGATCGGCCGAAAGTGGGCGTGTAGGTCGTGATCAGATAGAACGACGCGGTCGTCATGATGACGAGCCCCATGCCCGCCACAATCAGCCCGGCGTTCTCGACCATCGACATCATGATCTCGCCCATGCTCGGATGATGCTTCCGCGCGGCGAACTCGTCGGTCTCGCGCAGCGTGCGGCGAATCATGAACAGGAACGGCACGATCAGGCAGCCGATCAGAAACGGGATACGCCAGCCCCATGCGTTGACGTCGGCGACCGGCATCAACTGATTCAGCAGCACGCCGAGCGAAGCCGCGAAGATCACCGCCACTTGCTGGCTGCCGGATTGCCACGAGCAGAAGAAGCCGCGCTTGCCCGGCGTCGCGATCTCGGCGAGATAAACCGACACGCCGCCCAGTTCGACACCGGCCGAAAAGCCCTGCAGCAACCGCCCGATCAGCACGACGATGGGTGCCGCCACGCCAATCGACGCGTAGCCGGGAACGAACGCCACGCACGCGGTGCCCACGGCCATGAGCCATAGCGAGAGGATCAGGCCGCGACGACGCCCGTGGCGATCGACATACGCGCCGAGCACGAGCGCGCCGACCGGACGCATGACGAAGCCCGCGCCGAACACCGAGAGCGAGAGAAGCAGCGAGACGAACTCGTTATCCGAGGGAAAGAACGTGTGCGCAATCGCGCTCGCGTAATAAGCGTAGACGGTGAAGTCGAACATCTCGAGAAAGTTGCCGCTGACCACGCGGAACACTGATCGAAACGGCGATTCGGTACGGCCTTGAATAACGGATGCCATGAGGTCCCCTTCTGCAAAAGGACGAGTTGCGTCACCGGCGCGGCACGGCGAGCGCCGGAAGAAAAAAGTCATGCGATGCCTGTGAGTGAAGCGGTCAGCCGATTTCCATGACCGCCTTACCGGACTGACGACGTTCTTCGAGCGCGGCATGCGCCGCCTCGACGTTATCCATCGTGTAGCGCCCGTTGATCTCCACGCGCAACGCGCCTTCGACGATGGCGGCGAAGATGTCGTCGGCGCGTCGCTGCACGGTGGTCGCATCGGCGAGATGGTCGGCCAGGCGCGGGCGCGTGAGAAAGAGCGAACCGGCCTCGCCGAGTTCGTACGGATCGAGGTCACGCATGGGGCCGGTGACGGAGCCGTAGTTCACGATGAGTCCGCGCACACGCGCTGCCCGGAAGCTGTCGCGCAGGGTAGTCTTGCCGACCGCGTCGAACACGACGTCGACGCCACGGCCGTTGGTCAACTCGCGGATGCGATCCGCGAAGCCGCCGTTCTCGTAGAGCAGCACGTGATCGGCGCCGCGCGCCTTTGCGATGGCCGCCTTGTCCGGGGTGCTCGTCGTCGCGAATACTTCCACGCCGCGCCGTTTTGCCAACTGCACGAGCAACTGGCCGATGCCGCCCGACGCCGCATGCACGAGGCAAGTCATTCCCGCTTCGAGCCTTGCCACGTCGTCGAGCAGATAGTGCGCGGTCGAACCCTGGAAGATCGACGCGGCCGCGACGTCATAAGCAATCGCGTCCGGAATGCGTGCGAGCCGCGCAGCGGGCACGATCGCATAGTCGGCGTAGGCGCCCCACGAGATGCACCACGCGACTCGGTCGCCCTTGCCGCACGAGGTCACGCCCGCGCCCACGGCAACCACTTCGCCCGCGCCTTCCATGCCGAGCGTGCATGGAATGCTCACGGGATAGGTCCGCGAATCGCGATACTTGCCTTGTCGCGTGTGAACGTCCATGAAGTTGATGCCGGCCGCGACGACGCGCACCAGCACTTCTCCCGCACGCGGCTTCGGAATCTCGATATCGACGCGCCGCAGCACTTCGGGTCCGCCGTACTCGTGAATTTGAATGGCTCGCATCGGCATGTCTCCATTGAAATGAAGGTCGCGGCGCGTCAGTGCGCGTCGGCGACGAAACGGTCGGTCCAGGTTCGCGTGAGATCGACGTGACGCGCCGATACCTCGGTATCGATGTCCGCAAGGGTCGCGAGCACGGTCGATGGCGCACCGGCGGGCATCCGGCCTGTCGAGGAGAACGCCGGCTTCATCACGGACAAGGCTTGGCGGTAGATTGCCGGGTCGTTGCCCTTGAGCGATGCCGGCATGGCGGCCTCGATATCGGCTTCGCTGTGTGTGCCGATGAAGCGCAGCGCGTCGAGCAACGCGTGCGCGAGCCGGCCGGTTTCATCCGGATGCGCGTCGATCCAGTCGCGCCGCATGTAAAGACAGGCACCGACGTATGGGCCGCCCAACTGTCTTTGCGTATCGGCGACACTGCGTAAGTCGACGAGCGGCTTTGCCGCGCCGCGCGACAAGAGGCGCGTGGCGGTGGGCTCCTCGGTCATGACGGCATCGACATCGCCGCTCGAAAGCGCTTTGTCGAAGGCGGCTTCATTGGCCAGCGGAACGATGGTGTAGGCGTCGGGCGCGAGGCCGGCGCGCGTGGCGAGGTAGCGCGTGAGAAAGTAAGTCGATGAACCGAAGCCCGTGACGCCGAGGCGCCGGCCTTTGGCATCGGCCATGTTGCGCATGCCGTTCGTGCCAAGCTCGATGAGTCCGGCCGACTGCCCGAGAACGATGACCGACTGCACGTCCATGCCGCGGCTTTGCAGACCGATGGTGTGATCGTAGAAGCCCACCGCGCCTTCGATTGCGCCCGCGACCAGTTCGGTGGAAGTATCGATGCCGGCCGGCACGGACAGCACGCGCACGTCGAGCCCTTCCCTGCGGAAGTAGCCAAGCCGATCCGCGAGCACGACAGGCAGATAGATGAGCTTGGCCGCGCCGCCGGTCATGAGCCGGATCGGCTGCGCGAGGCTCACCTGAGCCACGCATGACGCGATCAGGCAAATGAGTGCGCGGCCAAACGTTCCTGCACGACGCGGCATCGAAGTCTCCTTGTTATCTGGGCGCCTGTCGTCGCAGGCGTCGTGATGTCGAGGAGTATAAGAAACCGCGCCCTTCTGAATGCTTTCCGCGAAGCATCTCTTTTCTACGTAGTTTCCCGACGCGCGAACGGTATGCGTTCGCGCGCGGCCTCAAACCGGATGCTGATCCGTTCGCATGCCGAGCTCGGTTACGCTCGCCTGAGTCTTGGAAGAGCGAATGAACCGTTTGGCGAGAAACGCGCGAATCGGCTCTTCCACGAACTTCGTCAGGAGCACCGCGCACACGATGGTAATCGCGCAAGTCGCCAGCATGGGCGCTACCGCATACTGGTTCGCTTTTCCGAAGTACATAAAGACCGCCTGCCCGATCGGATAGTGGATCAGATAAATCGGGTAGGAAATCCAGCCAAGAAAACGCGCGATATTGATATCCACCGCCGATGTGCAACGTACAGTCGATCCGAACGCCACCAGCCACGGCGCGACGCCGAAGATAACGAACATCGGGTAAATCCCGTGCAGCGACATGGGAAAGAAAAACAGAACGAGTACGAGCGTGAACAGAAAGTAAATATTGGCGAACGCGCGAGGTACGATCGCGGTCGCGATTCTCGTGATCGAATCTTTCTTGTTGTAGAGAAATACACCCACCAGGAAACCGAAGGCCACGCGGAAAAATCCGCCGTCGAACCGGCTGCCGGACCAGCCCTGCTCGAAATCGAACAGACCGTGGCCATGCAGGTCGATGGTCGTCAGCGCGCTCGTCGTCAGGAACGCCGCCGCGCTCAGAAGGATCATCTTGAATATCGAGCGCATTTGCAGCCTGACGATCAACACGAACGAAAGGCTGGCCACCATTTCGAAGAAGAGCGACCACGCGGGCGGATTACTGGGGAAAATGGGACCGCCCAGCTCGCCGATATACGGCGCGAGAAACGAGTTATAGAGCGTCGAAGAAATGATGTTCCCCGACGAAAAATTTGCGAGCCCCTCGCGCCCCGCCTCGATGAAAACGGGTAGCCCGATCAGCAGCGAAAATATGAGCATCGGATAGAGCCGGATAATGCGCCTCTTTATATATTCCGCGTTGGTCATGCCGTTCTGCAACCGCGCGCCGTAAGAATGTGCGATGACAAAACCGCTCAGCACGAAAAATAAATCGACCGCTTCATAAGCGTTCCTGAAAAGCATTTCCTGACTGAGGTGGGAAATCATGACCGCGAGCGCGGCCACGCCCCTGAGGCCGTCCAGCGCCTCATATCTATTGTTGGTCTCTGCCATTAATCCCCCGCTGCCTTTTTTGTTAGGTTTGCGCGAATTTACCAATCGTGAAAATTTTGAAAAGTGCGGTGGAGTACGGTGTCCCGATACTCGTGCAGAACATAATCTTACGATTTTCTAATTTACCGAATGTATTTGTAATTATCTGCGGTCGAGGCTTAGCTCGTCTCTTCTAACGCATAGCAATGGATTGCGCAAAGGCTTCACGGAACATCGGAACCAGGCGCTTGTTGCCGAATTCGCTCAGGTGATCCGCGTCGTAGTACAGCGGTCTCAGTTGTTGACTCGCCCAGCATCGCCCGTGATCGCAAAGGCGCGGCTTGGGATCGAGAAGTTTGATGCCGCATTGCGCCGCCGCTTCCTGCGCCATCCGCACGACATGGTTACGCCTGTCGTAGTCGTCGAGCGGAATGGACAGGTCGTTGGTGCCCCGCTTGAACATCAACTGACGCGACACGGCTTGCGGCACCTCGAATGGCATCTCCGGCACCGGCTGCACGAGATAGACCGGATGCGACTTCGCGATCAGACAAGCCGATGCCACGAGATGCTGCGCATACTCCGCGAGGAACGCGGGCGTCGGCGAATCGTACGGGCGCGAGAAATAGACCAGCGGATGGTGACTGAGTGCACTGCCATCGATCGGACCCAACGCATAGTCCGACGTGCGATTGACGATCAACACGGGGATGGCCGAGTCGATCGATGCCAGCTTGCGCAAGGCCCAAGCGTTGAAGTTGGCGCATTGCTCGTCGGCATCGCGCGAACCCGGGACCGCATGCTCACCGTAGATCGTCGGACAGCCCGAGTAACTCAGCTCCATGATCGAACCGTTGGGCAGTGCTTTCTGGACGGCGCTCACCATTGCATCGGCGTGGCTGTCGCCGAGCACGATCGCCCGAAGTGGACCACTGCCGAACGTACAAGCCGGCGATTTGCCTCCGGACGACGCGAGGCATTGGTCGCGCATCGGGCTGAAATCGAGTTGCTCGTTCGCGGCCATGTCCCACAACTCCGGCACGCGGTTGGGGACGTGCTGATATCGCGCGCCAATGGCGACGAGGGTCACGCCTACCATCGCCGTGCCCAAATACAGCAAGCGTGCGGGCTTCGTCGCGCGAGCGAGATATGCGCGCGTCGGCCGTTCGATGAGTTGATAAGACGCCTCGCCAAGCAGCACGGCCGCAACGATACCGCCCGCGATACTCATGGGATCGTGCAGACGATCGGAGTAGACCAGCAACACCGCGACCGGCCAGTGCCAAAGGTAGAGCGAATACGAACGCGTGCCGAGCCATTGCACGATGCCGTTGCCCGTGAACATGGAGCGCTGTCTCGATGCCGCGATGACCAACGCCGCGCCGAGCACGGGCACGATTGCAAAGCCGCCGGGCCAACTGAGGCTGGAATCGAAGCGCACGACCGCCAGCGCGATCAACGCAAGTCCGACGCCTTCGAGCACACGCGTGAGCGCGGCGGGCAACTTGCGCTGTCCGGCGTAAAGCCAGACCATGCCTCCGGCGAGCATTTCCCACGCGCGGCTTGGCAGGAGATAGAACGCGGCGTCGGGCCAGCGCGACGTGGCATAAATCGACCAACTCAGCGACGCCACGCCTGCAGCGGACAACAGCGCAATGACACCGGCTCTGCGCCGCCAGCGCCATGCGAATGCGGCTGCGAGCGGCAGCAACAGATAGAACTGCCATTCCACGGACAACGACCACGTGTGCAGGAGCCACTTCTCATGCGACGCCGAATCGAAATAGCCGGAGCGTCTCCAGAAAAGGACATTGGAAACGAACGTGAGCGCGGAGGCCGCGTTGAGCGAGAGCTCCCGATAATCGACATGCACGAGCCAGAACCAACCGACTCCGAGCAAGACTACGCACAACGCGATAAGCGGCGGCACGATACGCACCGCGCGCGACAGATAGAAATCGACCAGCGAGAAGCGGCCGCGCTCGAGCGCCGCGACGACGATTCCAGTCATCAGAAAGCCAGAAATGACGAAGAACACATCGACACCGGCGAAGCCGCCGGAAAAACCCGGAATGCCGAAGTGAAAGAGGACGACGGGAAGCACTGCCCACGCGCGCAGGCCATTGATGTCGTAGCGGAACGCCGTGCGGACGGCGGATTCCGCGCGCCGTTCGCCAGCAAGGCCCGTCTCGGCGGGCATTCTCGTTGTTTGCATGGATTCGTTTTCTAAGGTCTGGATGGATCGAGGCGCCGTCTAAAGAATTACGGCGCCGCCTCCTTCAGCAATCGTAAGAACAATAACCGGGTTGTTTTGTTGCTTCCGCTGAAAACGATGTCGCTGGGTTCGTTAGCGCACCAGGAGTGTTCGCGACGTGCCAGCGGCACGCGGTTAGATAGGCCGCCAGCAAAGCGCCGAGCGGCGATGCGGTCCAAGTGTTCACCCTGAAAACGAAGAAAGCGTTGAGTTGTTCTCGCGCCACGACATGTTGTTTGTTCGATTATTCGCGGCACGCGGATGACCTCGCCCTGCCGACGTCACGCAAACGTCAATGGTTCAAACAAGAGTGTTAATCTCCCCGACGGTGGCTTGAAAGCATCAAGTCCCGTACTCGTTGACGCACAAGCGTTCGTCTCAATTCGACGCCGGGGTTCTCGGCACGCGGATTGCCTTAGACGCTTCCATGCCGCGGGATCTGCTCGCGGCCGACTATCAACATCAAGAGGACAATATGAAGATCGTAACTAAAGGCATTCTTGTCTCGGCACTGACGCTCGGCTTGTCGTGCGGCGCGTTCGCGCAAGGGAATGGCGCGGGCGAGCCGGGCAGCAACGGCGCGGGTCGGGGTGGCGTCGGCGTCGGTACGCCCAACGGCGACGGCGAAACCGGCTCGCCTTCGGGCCCGACCGGCAAGCACTCGACGTTTCCCAAGAAGCACTCGAAGGCCAAGAAGAGCAGCAGCACGACGACGAACGCCGCGCCGCAGTAAGGCGATTTAGTCGCGGATTCAATCGCGCATCGAGAATCAGGCGGGCATGCTCCTGTTGGCGCGTGCCCGTTCGCCGCTCAAGCCTCTGCTTTGAGAAGTCGAGCGCATGTCCAAGTACTTAAGGCGAAACCGACAACGCCCACGCCTCGAAGCCATCCCATTCCTAGAGCCGGAAATTCTCCCGGAGGGTGGCAATGAGCAAGTCGATCGCTTCGCTACCACGGCCGCCGGCATCCCGCATCAAAACCACTTCGTGGTCCACGACGCGCGGCAGCTTGTCCAAGACTCTCATCTCTTCGCTCACCCGCGCGCGGTCCAACAGCGTGACCGCAAGCCCGGATTCGACGCATGCCTTGATGGCCTGACTCGAAGCGCTATCGAGTATTACCCGCCATTTTCGCCCGGCGCGTTCCAGCGCATTGGTCATCGCTGCACGATACGGGCAAGGCTCGGCATAAAGAGCCAACGGAAGCGGACGGCTCTCGTCCAGCGTGAACGCCGCGCTTCCGACCCATACCGGCGTAGTCACTGTCAGCACCTCAGCGGGCCTGCTTGCCTTGATAGGCTGAACCAATAGCGCCACATCGAGCTTGCCCCGGCCCACCTGGTCACGAAGTTTGAGACTTGGCGCGGTCCTCACTTCGAGCACGACGTTGGGCCACATTGTCGAAAAGCCGGGGAGAATGTCGCGAATCACATGCGATGCATATTCATCCGGCACACCCAGCACGACCCTCCCCGCCAGCGCTTTCCCATGAAAATCCTGCAAAACACGGTCGTGCGCGTTTAGTAGCTCACTCGTACTGGAAAGTAACCGCTTGCCGAGCACGGTGAGCGTCACCGCCTGATTGTCCCGATCGAGCAAGCGGCCGCCAGCAATCGCTTCGAGGCGCTGAATGTGAATGCTGATCGCGGCCGGGCTCTTGTGCACGAACTCCGCTGCCGAGCGAAATTTGCCGAGTCGCGCTACCGCGTGAAACGTGCGCAACAGTTCGATGTCGAGGACCGCTTCCATGGTGGTTTAACCGAATTGAACGAGATGCTCAGTATATTTTGATTTTCGAATCGTCGCGCACTGTCTACGCTAGGTGCATGACCAAGCTCTCGACACCTTGCCCGACATCCCGCCCGCTCGCAACGCGGCCGCTGCGCTTGCCTTTACCGGCATTGGAAGCGTTGATGATCGTCGCGTGGAGCTCCGGCTTCGTCGGCATGCGCTTTTCCGCCGACTACGCACCAGTTTTCCTCGTGGTGTTATGGCGTTGCGCGGCGGTCTCGCTTTGCCTGCTTCCGTTCGTGGCGCGCGAAATCATGCGCACGCCGCCCGCCGTGTTACTGCGGCACGGCGTGATCGGCTTATTCGCGATGGCGGGCTATATCGCTGGCATCGGAAAGGGCATTGAACTCGGGGTATCGGCGGGACTTTCTGCGCTGATCGCAAACCTTCTGCCTGTCGGTACGGTGGTGATTTCGTCCGTGTTTTTCAGCGAGCGTAGTTCACGCCGGACGTGGCTTGGCATGGCGCTGGGCGTGGCAGGCGTGCTATTCGTCAGTCGCGATGCTTTTACACTTGGTTCTGCTCCTGTGTGGGCGTACGGCCTGCCGGTGGCAGGCATGGCGTCCTTGGCCGTGGCTACGGTGTGGCAGCAACGCGCGTCCGGTCGTCTTGGCTCGCTAAGTCTATTGGCCACCCTTTGGCTCCATTGCAGCGTGACGTGCGTGGTTTTTCTCGGCCTGCAGACATTTCAAGGAAGCATCGCGCCGGTTGCCACCACGGGATTCGCCACCAGCGTGGTCTGGACGGCGCTCCTCTCCACGCTTGGCGGATATGGTCTGTACTGGTTATGTCTGAAGCGTTCGTCAGCGGCGAGAGTATCGAGCGTCCTTTTCTTGAGCCCATCGGTCACGCTCGTATGGGCATGGGCCATGTTCGGTGAACCACTTTCCTGGTCGATGCTTGCCGGAACCGTCGTGGCGGCGATGGGAATCGTCTTGATGACGCGAACGCCTGTGCCGAGTTGACGGTCGACATTTCACATGACGCTGAAACATGCCGCAGTCGACTGTCGCAAAATGACTTGAGCATCATCTGCTTGTCCCTTGACCCGAAGGAGGACACGATGGCTCAACGCATCTTCCAGACAATCGAACCGAAGATTCTTTACTTCGGCACACCGGTCGCTCTGATCAGCTCGCTCAACGAGGACGGCACGACCAATCTCGCGCCGATGTCGTCGTTCTGGGCGCTCGGCTGGACGCTCATGCTCGGCTTGCTGGACGAGACAAAGACGGCTGAAAATCTCGAACGGCATGCGGAATGCGTGATCAATCTTCCGTCGCCGGAAATGTGGAAGCAGGTCGAAAAACTCGCGCCTCTGACTGGAAAGAACCCCGTCCCCGAGTTGAAGAAAAAGCAATTTCGCTTCGAGAAGTGCAAGTTCGAGGAAGCGGGGTTCACTCAGCTCGCCAGTGATTGCGTGAAGCCTTACCGCGTTGCTGAGTGTCCCATGCATCTGGAGGCTCGCGTGCGTCACATTCACCGAATGGGCGGCGAGCAACTTCAAGCGCTTGGCGGTGGCGTCGCCGCAGAAGTCGAGATCGTTCGCGTGCATGCAGACGAAGCCTTCGTCAAGAACATGCACCATATCGATGCCAAAAAATGGTCACCGCTGGTCTATAACTTCCGCCACTACTTTAGACTCGCCGATCACGAACTCGGAAAGACGTTCAGAGCGTGAGGGTCGAGCAAGGAACTCAGCCGCGTATCCGAACGACGAGACCGCAGACTGATACTTTCTTGCATACACGCCAGCCATTGGCCGCTCTTTGAAGATTCGCGCGAGACACCGGTGCAAGGTCAATTCCTTTCGCGGAAGCCGGAAACCCACGCGCGGTCTTCTGCCCACCGCTCATCCCCGGCCATCAACAAGGTTTTCCCTCCCCTACCTGTTCCGGGTGGGTTGCCTCCCACTGCTAGGTATTACCGTGACGTTACGAAACCGTCATTGGCATGCCGCCGCATGCGGCGAGGCCAGAAAAATACCAAGGAGACAACAATGCAACCCAGGTTCCTCGCGGCCGCTTCAGGCGCCGGCGACAGCGTCTTCCGGCGGGGCTGAGCATGATGTCTCCGCCCGATTTCCAGTCGCGCCCGGCATGGACCATGACCGTCATGCTGACGGCCCTCTCCCTCATCAATTTTCTCGACAAGATCGTGCTGGGTCTGGTGGCCGTGCCGCTGACGGCGGAACTTCATCTGTCGCCGCAGCAGTACGGCCTCGTCGCCGGCAGCTTCTTCTGGCTGTTTTCGGCTTCGACCGTCGTCGTCGGGTTTCTCTCCAACCGCATTGCGACGCGCTGGATTTTGCTCGCCATGGGGCTGGCCTGGGCGGTGCTGCAAGTGCCGCAGGCGCTGACCACGAGCGCACTCGGGCTGCTGGCTTGCCGGGTGATTTTGGGCGCGGCGGAAGGACCGTCGTTTCCGGTCTCCGTGCACGCGCTGTACAAATGGTTTCCCGATCGCAGACGCAATCTGCCGGTGGCTGTAATCAATCAGGGAGCCGCCGCTGGCATGTTGCTGGCCGGGATGCTGATTCCGCTCGTGACGAAGCAATGGGGCTGGCGCATGAACTTCGTGCTGCTCGGCGCAATAGGCATGATCTGGTGCGTGCTTTGGCTATGCTTCGGCCGCGAAGGACCGATCGACGAGAGACGATCAGCGCGCGGCAACCAGCGTACCGTTAATCAATCCGCGCTTGCCTCGTCGCAACGGCTTTCGTATCGCCGCATCCTGACGGACCGTTCGGTCCTCTCCGTGTTCGCGCTCGGCTTCACGGCCTACTGGACACTCGGACTCAGCCTGACCTGGCTGCCCACTTATCTCGAGAAAGGGCTTGGTTTCTCCGGCGTCGAGGCAGGCCGCTGCTTCGCGGCAGTGGTCGCCACGGCGGCGCCCGTGAACCTTGGCCTCAGCTGGATCTCGCAGCGCATGCTGGCAGGCGGCGCATCGAGCCGCCGGGCGCGGGTGCATCCAATCTGCCTGAGCGCCATGGCCGGCGCGCTGGTGTTCGTCTTGCTGATCCTGCTGAATGCGCCGCCCATTCAGAAAGTCGCGCTGCTAGCCATCGCCTGCGCGCTGCCGACACTGAGCTTCACGCTCGCGCCCGCCCTGCTCGCGGAGATAGTGCCGGATAGTCAACGCGGTGCGCTGGTCGCGATCCACACCGCGCTCGCAAGCCTCGGCGCCGCCATTGCACCGGCGGTGATGGGGCGGATCGTGCAGACCCACGGCGGCGGCACTAGCCATGCGTATGAACTCGGCTTCGTCGTGAGTGCCGTCTTGCTGCTTGCCGCCGCGCTCGCCGCGCTGCGCTGGCTTCGTCCCGAGCAGTCCGTGAAGACGTTGCAGCACGTGGCCGCCCGCGCCCCCGCCTGATGGACCTTGCCCCGAGGCCTCCCCACTGCCTTCCGGCGAACAAGCAGCGAAACACCGTGCTCATCTGAACCGCAAACCGAGCCATGAATAGACCTGAGAGAAACCAGCAGCCCGATACGAGCGCTGCGGAGTATGACTACATCGTCGTGGGCGCGGGATCGGCCGGTTGTGCGGTGGCGGCCAGACTGGCCGAAGATCCGTCGGTGAGCGTCGCGCTTCTCGAAGCCGGTCCCCATGACCACCACCTGAGCGTATGGGCGCCTATCGGCCTTGCGGCCACGGTGCGCAAGCGCGGTCCGCGCAACTACGCCTACTACTCCGAGAATCAGCCCGGTCTCGGCGGTCGCCCCTCCTTCCAGCCGCGTGGCCGGGGACTCGGCGGCAGTTCGTCGATCAACGGCATGGTGTACATCCGCGGGCACCGCAGCGACTACGACGCGTGGGCAAAGCTCGGCTGCACCGGCTGGAGCTACGACGACGTACTGCCCTATTTCCGTCGCAGCGAATGCAACCAGCGCTTCCTCGACGACAGCGGTGATCCCTGGCACGGCGGCACCGGCCCTCTGCACGTCAGCGACCTGCGCACGCCCAATCCGTTCTCCCGGCGTTTCGTCGCGGCCGCGTTGCAAGCCGGCTATCGCCCCAACGACGATTTCAACGGCGCGGAGCAGGAAGGCGCAGGGCTCTATCAGGTCACGCAATGGAACGGCGAACGGTGGAATGCCGCGCGCGCGTATCTGCATCGTGGCGACAAGCGCGACCCGAGCCTCAACGGAGGCCGGCCGAATCTTGCCGTGCTCACCGACGCCCAGGCGCTTCGTCTCGTCTTCAAGGGCAAGCGTGCAAGCGGCATTCACGTCGTGCGCGCGGGCGTCGAGCAAACCTTGCGGGCCCGCCGCGAGATCGTGCTCGCTTGCGGCGCGTTCAATTCGCCACAACTGCTGATGACCTCCGGCATTGGTCCGGCCCAACATCTACGCAGCGTAGGCATCGACGTGATTCACGACCTGCCCGGCGTCGGCGAAAACCTGCAGGACCATCTCGACGTCATCGTCAACAAGCAGGTGAGGTCGACGGACCTCTATGGCTATTCAGCCGGCGGCTTCCTGCGTCTCATGTCCGAGATCGTGCGATACCGGCGCAACCGCACGGGCATGGTCAGCTCCAACTTCGCCGAAGCGGGTGCGTTCGTCAAGACGCGTCACGACCTTGCCGTGCCCGACGTGCAACTGGCCTTCGTGCTGGCGCTGCTCGGCGATCGCAACAAAACCAAGCGCTCGAAGCTCGGACACGGCTATTCCTGTCATGCATACGTCCTGCGGCCCGAGAGCCGCGGTCATGTCCGTCTGCGCACGGCCGACATGCGCGATGCTCCGTCGATCGACCCGCGCTTTCTCTCCGCCGAAGCGGACATGGACGCGCTCGTTGCGGGCGTCAAAATCGTGCGCCGCATCTATGCGCAACCCGCTCTGGCCGATGCAGGCGGCAAAGAAATGCTCACCGACGACTTCGGACCCGACGGCTCGAACGAAGACGCGATCCGTGCGTTCGTGCGCAGTCAGGCCGACAGCGTCTATCACCCGGTCGGCACCTGCAAGATGGGCATCGACACGCAGGCGGTCGTCGATCCAAGCCTGCGCGTGCGCGGCATCGACGGTCTGCGCGTGGCGGACGCGTCGATCATGCCGACGCTCATCGGCGGCAACACGAACGCGCCGGCCATCATGATCGGCGAAAAGGCGGCGGACTTGGTCCGCGCCGCAAACAGATAGATTCGGACAGCTTCAAATGGAGCATCACATGCAAGCAATCGAAACCGCACCCGCGTTCAACACGACGCACGCCGTACCCGAAAGATGGCCCTTCGCGGTGGAGCGTCACACGCCGACGATCGGCGCGACGATCGAAGGCGTCGACCTGCGCGATCCGCTCGACGACGACACCTGTCTCGCCTTGCGCCGCGCGCTGCTCGAATACAAGGTCCTGTTTTTCCGCGATCAGGACATCACGCCGGCCCAACATGTGGCGCTGGCGCGGCGCTTCGGCGAACTGGAGATCCACCCGGCGTTTCCGCATCACCCGGAGCATCCCGAATTGGTGATCCTCGGGCGCAACGAAACGCGCCGTGGACGCGAAAACATCTACCACTCGGATGTATCGTGGCGTGACATTCCATCCATGGGTTCGATGCTGCGCTGCGTGCAATGCCCGGACGTGGGCGGCGACACGATCTGGATCAACATGGTCGCGGCCTATGCGAACCTTCCCGAGGAGATCAAGGCACGCATCGCTCACCTCGAAGCCGTCCACGACATTCTGCCGCTGTTCGGCACGGCGTTGCCGAAGGACCAGCATCCCGTCATGCGCCAGAAGTTTCCGCCGGTCACGCATCCGGTGGTGCGCGTGCACCCGGAAACCGGCGAGAAGGTTCTCTACGTCAATGAGGCCTTTACCACGCATCTATCGAACTACGGGCACGTGACGGCTGAGGCTTATCGCGTCGGCTTCGACTACAAGCTCGCCGAGATGGATCTGCTGCAATACCTGTTCCGTCAAGCTCAGGCGCCCGAATACCAGGTTCGTCTCAAGTGGAGGCCCAACACGATCGCCTTCTGGGACAACCGCGCCTGTCAGCACTACGCCGTGCAGGACTACTTCCCCGCGCCGCGCCATATGATGCGCGCCACGGTAATCGGCGACCGTCCGGTCGGCATAGCCTGAGGAGACGGCATGACAATATTGAACACGTTCTACATCGGCGGCGCGTGGGTCGAGCCGTGCGCCGGCAGCACGCTGATGGATATCGTCGATCCCGTCACCGAGGAACCAACCGGCAAGCTCGCGATGGGCACGGCAGCCGATGCCGACCGCGCCGTGGCCGCGGCGCGCGCTGCGTTCCCAGCGTGGTCAGCGACGAGCCGCGAGGAACGCATCGCCTTGCTCGAACGGGTGATCGAAAGGTATCGCGCCCGTCTCGACGATCTTGCCGACGCCGTGCGCCGCGAGATCGGCGCGCCCATCGCACTGTGCAGGCACTTGCAGGCGCCGATCGGCCTCGCGCAGCTTCAGGCGGCCCTTGAAACCCTGCGTCATTTCGAATTCGAGACGAATCACGGCAAGAGCGATGTACGCCGCGAAGCGATCGGCGTTGCCGCACTCATCACCCCGTGGAACTGGCCTCTGAACCAGATCACCGCTAAGGTCGCGCCTGCGCTCGCGGCGGGCTGCACCATCGTGTTGAAGCCTTCCGAGATCGCCCCGTTCGACGCCGTCGTTTTCGCGGAAATCATGCATGAAGCGGGCGCGCCGGCAGGCGTCTTCAACATGATCTTCGGCGAAGGACGGGTCGTGGGCGAGCATTTGTCCGCGCATCGCGACGTGGACATGGTGTCGATCACCGGTTCGACGCGCGCTGGCATCGAAGTCGCCATGAGCGCCGCGCCGACAGTCAAGCGAGTCGCTCAGGAGCTTGGCGGCAAGTCGCCGCTCCTGATCCTCGACGACGCCGACCTCAAGGCCGCAGTGACGAGCGGCGTCGCACAATGCATGGCCAACTCGGGGCAGACGTGTGTCGCGCCCACCCGCATGCTGGTGCCGCGCGACCGTTACGAAGAGGCCGTGACGATTGCCGCCGCCGTTGCCAACGCAGTGACGGTTGGCGACCCGGCCGATCCGGCCACGAAGATGGGACCGATCTCCAACCGCGCCCAGTATGACAAAGTGCAGCGAATGATTCGCACCGGGCTCGAAGAAGGCGCGCGGCTCGCGGCGGGCGGCGTGGGCCGGCCGGAAGGCATCTCGCGAGGTTTCTATGCGCGCCCCACCGTCTTTGCCGATGTTCACAACGGCATGAAGATCGCGCGTGAAGAGATTTTCGGCCCTGTGCTGGTGTTGATCGCCTACGACGATGAGGAAGAAGCCATCGCTATCGCCAACGACACGGACTTCGGGCTTGCGGGTTATATCGCCACCGGCGATGCACAACGGGCCCGGCGCATCGCAACGCGGCTGCGCGTGGGATCGGTGCGGATCAATGGCGCCATGATGGACATCACCGTGCCCTTCGGCGGCTATAAAACTTCCGGCAACGGGCGCGAATGCGGAGCGGAAGGGCTGGCCGAGTTTCTGGAATGCAAGTCGGTCACTGCCTGACGGAACACGTGAATCGGTGGAAAGAAAGGCCTGCAGCACGAGGCCTTTCTCATGGCGCCGCGAAGCGCCCTCAAATCGTGGACAAGGTCAGCGCGTTCTTCACTGACTTCACGCCCTCCACGCCTTCGGCCACTTGAGTGGCCAGTCTGATCTGCGCCTCTTCCGGTACGGTGCCTTCCAGTATCACCGCCCCTTCAGACGCGCGAACCGTGATGCTGGCAACCCGCAGCCCCCGAGTTTTGCTGAGTGCGCGGAGCACGCTCTTTTGCAACGCCCGGTCGGCCGCCTTGCTGGCTGCTTTGCTTGCCTTCGCATCCGATGCCGGCACGGAGGACGCGGCATAACTACTCTGAGCGTGCGCACCGGAAGACCCGCCTATGGAAGCCGCCAGCATGAAAGCAGCGCCGACGAGCCGCATCGCTTTAATCGATTGCATCAGGATTTCCTTTCTCTCTTTGGTTGTCATGAACGAACCCCATCGTCAGAAACGATGTGTCATGCCAACGAGTCCCAGAACCTGTTTCGAGCCGCTGACGACTCCCGCCACGCCGGGCCAGCTCATGTTTGCGCTGCCGTTGTTCTTCACGTACCCGGCGCGCATATAAAAACTGGTGCGCTTCGAAATGTTGTGGTCGACGCCGACCTCGACACCGAGGCTATTGTCGTGAACGCCGCGCACGACGCGTTGAATGCCCGCAAGTTCAACGGTATCGAAAGGCGTGGCCTGAATCGTCGCGCCCAGCTCCATGATGCTGTACGAATGCACCAGAGTCCCGAACGGCAGACTCACTGCGGGCGTCACTGTTACCAGCGCGCCATCTGGCACATCCTTGGGGCGGTTGTAGGAATAGTTGAACTGGAAGTTCACGATGCCCAGCCGATACGCCAGCGCCCCGGTGAAATGCTCGGTCGCCATCAACGGGAACGATGTCAAGAGGGAAGGCGCGGCAGGCACCAGCGGCGCGGTCTCGTTCGAGCCGTGCTGATACTGATAGCCGACGCCCGCGTAAAAGCCGTAACCGGAATAGCTCGCGGCCAGGTCGAGCATGTTGCCTGAAGTGACGGTCACTGGCTGGGTCGTGGCAGACGCCAGCGCGTACATCGCATAGAGGTGAACGCCGCTCAGGTCCGGCGAGAGATAAACGATCGAACTGCTGGTTCGCCCGGACACGTACTGGGTCGCGAGAGTGGCGCGATCGGTGGCGCCGGCGAGATCGGCTGCGGCCAGCGGCGACAACGCTTCGTTGCCGCGGAACGGGTCCGTGAAATACACCGCCCAGAAGCTGGGCTGATATTGACGCCCGAAGCTCAACTGGCCGTAGGTGTCGTGCTTCAATCCTACCCAGGACTGCCGGTAGAACATGGCGGTGCTGTCGGCGAAGTAAGTGCCGTTATTCGTGTTGTACCCGCTCTCGACATCGAACACCGCCTTCAGCCCGTTGCCGAGGTCTTCCGAACCCTTCAGGCCGACCAGCGAACCTGTCGACCCGCCGCTTCGCTCGGCATATGAATGCCGTCCACCGTTATCCAGATACTGTACGAACACGTCCGCGACGCCGTACAGGGTCACGCTCGACTGCGCGGAAGCCGCCCCGGCGGCGAGCATCAAAACAGCCCCGAATACAGGTCTGATCCTGAAACGCATGCATGTCTCCCTTTGTCGTTCTGAATCCGGTGAACATGAGCAATGCCAAGGTGTGTCGACCGTGGCCAGCCAACACGCATCGAGCCGATGCCGCGGATCGCCACGTCGGCGCGCGGGCCCAAGATCGACGTCTCTGTTGTCGCGAGTCAATATTGCGGGGACCGCCGGACGGAACCACTACCCGAACCGAGGGGGGACGGGAATACCCCGAGCGAGGCAAGGGCGAGCGGCACTCGACGCCTACCCGAAAGAGGGGGCGGCAAAAGCGCGCCGCGCCGTTACGCTCGACAGAACCGGTCATCAGCGTGCCGATGCCCCCGGGCATTGGTTCTTGCATGACCCATGCGTTGATCTGCTGCACTTATCCTTGAGCGAGGTGGCAATGTCCGCGATTCAATCCATGCCCGTCACGCGGCGGCCTGTGCATACCCGACGCATCGAGTGTGCGGGTTATGAAAGAAGCGACGGCCTGTTCGATATTGAAGGCCACATGATCGACACCAAGGCCGACGACGCCAATCTGATCTTCAAGGTCGTGCCGGCCGGCTCGCCAATTCACGACATGCGTATCGTCGTGACCGTCGACAGCAGGCTCGTGATCCATCGCATAGAGGCTCGCACCGAGGCCGCGCCAAGCCGCTATTGCGCGGAGATCAACGCGGCCTACGCGTGCCTCGCGGGCGTGGCAATCGGCGCGGGATTCATGAAGGAAGTAAGACGCCGCCTTGCCGGGACAAGCGGTTGCACGCATCTGAGCGAACTGCTCGGGCCAATTGCGACGACCGCTATCCAGACGCTCATAGGCTTGCGCGCCAGCGGAAAGGTCCGTCAAGAGCAGTCCGACCAAGCCGACATGCCAATGCTCGACACCTGCCATGCGTGGCGCGCGGACGGCGAGGTCGTGCGTTTCGTCTCCCGGCGCAAGCGCGAGCGCGAAGCTTCTCAGACTGTTCCTTCACGCGCCGGTAAAATATCGTAGTTGCACGATCTCGACCGCCCCGCCCCGGCGTGAAAATCCGCGACTAGCGCTGCGCTACAATAAGCCGGTCATCATTTTGTCTTCTGGCAGGCGCCGCTCAGGCGCCTAACCGGAACGCGCAAGGCGCAGGTCAGCATGCCGCAGAATTCTCCTTTCGAGGACCGTCCGCTCTCGCGCCGCCTGCAAAACGGCAGGATCGAACCCAACACCGAATCCCGTCTGGTCGCACCGCGCGGCGCCGCACGCATCGTTGCGCGCGAGCGCTTGCTCGCCCGGTTGCTCGACGCGCGCCGCAGTCGTTGCGTGATTCTTCAAGGTCCCGCCGGTTGCGGCAAAACGAGTGTCGTGATTGCGTGGCGCGAGGCCTTGCTGTCGCTCAGTTTCGACATCGCGTGGCTCACCCTCGCACCGGAAGACAACGACCTCGCCCACTTTTTCGATTGCCTCGTCGCCAGCCTCGCGCACGTCGATCCCGCCATCTCCCGCGAAGCCGGGCTGCTGGGCGGTCGTGGACTGGATGACGAAGCCGTCGAACGCACCGTCATCGCGCTCGTGCGCGGCATCGCCGGTCATCCCGGAGACGTCGTGCTGGTGCTCGACGACCTGCATCATCTCGCCAACGCACGCAGTCACGAAGCGTTGCAATGGCTCCTCGATTACGCGCCGCCCAACCTTCACCTCGTGCTCGTTTCGCGTGGCAGCGTGCCACTCTCGCTTGGCCGGACGCGCGACGAGGGACTCGTGCTCGAACTGGACATGCGCGATCTTCGCTTCACCGCTGCGGAATCCGAACAATTCCTGAGAGAGCAGCTCGGTGAAATCAATCCGCGAGATGCCCGCTACACGCATGAGCAGACGGATGGCTGGGTCGCCGGCCTGCAACTGTGCGCGATGCGCTTGAAAAAGAGAAAACCAGGCGCGGCGGATATCGCCGGAGCCGATCTCTCGACGCACGGTAGGCTTCAGGACGCGCGCGGCCTTACCGAGTACTTCGAGCGGGAAGTGTTGTCGCGCCTTGCGCTTGCCGAGGTCGAGTTGCTGATTCGAATTTCGGCCTGCACGCTGTTTTGCGCGCCGCTGTGTATTGCGTTGATCGGAGACGAACAGACAGCGGGCGAAGTGCGCGTGCGGCTGGCGAGGCTTGAAAGCGACAACCTCTTCATTGCGCCCATCGAAAGCGCGGGCAGCGAAACGTGGTATCGGCTCAACCCGCTCTTTCGCGAGACCCTGCTCGAACGCTTTCAGGCGCGCAGCGAAGTGCATCGACGTGCCGTGCATCGGGCGGCATGGACCTGGTTTCGCGATCACGATCATCCCGACGAGGCGGTGCGCCACGCATTGCTCGCGGGCGAAGCGGCCGCCGCGGCCGATCTCGTCCAGTGCGTTGCCCGCACCATGCAGGTCGCCGGGAAACTGCGCAAGCTCGTCGGGCTCATGCGGCTGCTCCCATGCGTCGAGGTTCAGGCTCGCATCGGTCTGCGGCTCCTGATGGCGCATCTGCATCTGTATGCGCGCGAATTCGGCGCCTGCGCGGCGGCCATCGCGCGACTGCACGACGACATTCCTTTCGCCGACACTCAATCGCGCTACCGCCTGGCTCTTTTGCGCACGGCGCTTGCCGTGCAACGCGACGACCCCGACGCCGCCGCCTCGATGTTGCCGCAACTGCTGGACATTCCCGCCGACGCGGACAGTCTCGCGACGGGCGCGCGCACCAACCTGCTCTCGTGGATCCACATGCGCCACGGCGCGTACGAAGAGGCGCGGCGCGTGCAGACGCAGTCGGCGCAACTGCTCTTCGAAGGCGCACCGCTTTCCGGCACGCCAGCGGGCGCATTGAACGGCCGCTGCATGATCGGATTCAGCCATGCGCTGGAAGGCAGGTTCGTGCAGGTCGAGCGCATTGCCCGCGACGTACTCTGCAAGGCCGACAGACTCGGCAGTGCGGCCGCCGAAGCCGCATGTTTCGCCGCCGCGTTGCTGGCCGAAGCGCTCTACGAGTTCGGCGAACCCGGCGCCGCGCGCAAGCTGCTTGAAGAGCGTATCGACGTGCTGGAGCGTGTCTCCATCCCCGACTCCGTGCTGCGCGTGTTCACCGTGCTTTCGGCGGTGCACTGGACGACCGGGCATCGGCTGAACGCGTTCGCATACCTCGAACGGCTTGAACGATACGCGACGCAACACGGCCTCGTGCGGCTCGTCGCTCATGCCGTGGCAGAACAGACGCGGCGTCATCTTTCATGCGGACAGTTCGACGCGGCGCAAGCGGGACTGACCCGCCTCGACACGATGGCCGCGCACAGCGACGCCGCCCCTTCCACGACCGTCGCGGAGATTCGGGCGATGGCGGCACGCGGGCAGATCGACTGGTGCATGGCGCACGAAGACTGGGAAAGCGCGGCACTGCGTCTGCAATCGCTCATTCCGTTTTACGAAGCGCACGGCTGGCAGCGGCACGTTGCCTGTCTGCAAATGCAGTCGGCATTGGTCGATGAGCGGCGCGGCCGACCGGACGCGGCGCGCGTGGCCGTGCTGGCCGCATTGCGGCGCGGACACCGGCTCGGTCTCATACGCAGTTTGCTCGATACGGACCCCGGCGCCCTCGATCTCATCACTCATGTCGAGCAGAGTGAACCGCACGATCCCGTGCTTTCCTTTTACGTGGACCGATTGCATGCCGCGCAACAAGGCGCGCCGCGCAGCGGTGCCAAGCCGGCCGCGCGGCTCAACAACGCGGGCGGGAGCATCGACACGTTGAGCGAACGCGAAACGCGCGTGGTCGGATTGCTGGCGCACGCGCTGCCGAATAAGAAAATCGCGCGCACGCTCGGCATTTCGCCCGAAACCGTCAAGTGGCATCTGAAAAACATCTACGGGAAGCTCGGCGTGGCAAGCCGCGACGAAGCGGTCGCGCGCGTGCGCGATCTCGAACTGAGCAACGCGACGCTGGGCAGTGCCGCCAGTGGAGCAGGCTGACGAGCCCTGATTCGTTCTTGCGCAGCCACGCCACCCGCCTTGGGTGGTTCCGTCGCAGCCGCAACGCACTATCCTTCGATTCAAGGGGTAGTGCGTAATCATTGCGCACACAAAACTCCACGAAATAACGCCGGTGCGCGCCGCGGTGCGCACTGAAGCCAAGGAGACAGGCGTAAATGAGTACGCTGATGGATGACGTATCTGCAGTAGCGCCTTATCGTCCCGTGCGTTTCCCGGAGCGCCGGCCGCACATCGAGCACCGTCCCGACGGCACGCTTATCCTCAGTTCGGCGAGCGCGCCGCCGGTCATTGCCGAGCGCAGCTTTGCCGCGTTCATTCCCGCGTGGGCCGAGCGTCGCGGCGACGACACGGCATTCGCCGAGCGCGATGCAACGGGCGCATGGCGCACCATTAGCTGGCGCGAACTGTGGGTACAAGTCCAGACGGTTGCCGCCGCGCTGCTCGAAATGGGACTTGGTCAGCAGCGTCCCGTGATCCTGCTATCAGGCAATTCGATCGAGCAGGCGGTATTGCTGCTCGCGGCCGAATACGTCGGCATTCCAAGTGCGCCTGTGTCGCCTGCTTATTCGCTCGTCAGCCGGGACTTCGCGCGTCTCAAAGGCGTGCTGCGAATGGTTCCGCCCGCCACGGTGTTCGTGCAGGATGCGGCGCAGTTCGCGCGCGCGCTTGCCGCTCTCGCCGCTTCGGGCGTCGCGGGCACATCGATCATCACCGTGCGCAACGCCGCGCCCGGCCACCGCACCTGGGCCGACTTGCTCGCCAGCGGATTGACGCACGCGCGCAGCGCCGCCGTCGCGGCAGCGCATGCATCGATCGACGGCGCCCACACCGTTCGCGTGCTGTTCACCTCGGGCTCGACCGGTGTTCCGAAGGGCGTGCCGCTCACCTACGGCAACTTCAGGGCAGTCGCGTCCTACTACGCCGACAACCTCGGCTGGCTGCTGGAATCGCCACCGGTCTTTCTCGACTGGCTGCCCTGGCACCACGGTCTGGGCGGCGTGCTCAATCTCGGCCGTTCGATTCAGTTCGGCGCGACCCACTATATCGACGACGGCCGGCCGCTTCCGGGCCTGATCGAGCGCACGGTTCGCAATCTGCGCGACGTCTCGCCCACCGTGTTCACGAGCGTTCCCTCGGCGTGGGCCGTACTGGCGGGCGAACTCGAACGTGACCCCGTGCTCGCGCGGAGCCTGTTCGCCGACGTCCAGTATTTCGGCTATGGCGGGGCCAGCCTTCCCGCCGACGTATGGAATCGCATCCAGCGCGTCGCCGTCGATACCATCGGCCGGCGCATCGTCTTTTCGACCGGTCTCGCCTGCACGGAAACGAGCGGCATGGGCACCTATTGTGGCTGGCCGTCGAAGAACCTCGGCAACATCGGCGGCCCGGTGCCCGGCTCCGAAGTGAAGCTGGTGCCGCTCGACGGCGGCGACGGACGCTACGAGATCCGCATGCGCGGCGCGAATGTCTTCGGTGGCTATCTCGACAATCCGGAACTGAGCGCGGCCGCGTTCGATTCAGAAGGATTCTTCCGCCTCGGCGATGCCGTCCGTCTGGCCAATCCGGAAGATGCGGGCGAAGGCCTGCTCTTCGCCGGCCGCGTGGTCGAAGACTTCAAGCTCACCAACGGCACCTGGGTACGCACGGGCGCCGTCCGTCTCGGTTTGCTCGAACTGTGCGCCCCGCTCATTTCGGACGCGGTGATCTGCGGTCACGATCACGACTATCTCACCGCGCTTGCATGGCCGAACGTGGCCGCCTGCAAACGGCTCGCCCCCGAGCTTGCCGAACTGGACGCGGAAGCGCTCGCCCGGCATCCGCTCGTGGTGGCCGCGCTGCGCGAACGCCTCGTCACTCAGCGAGGCGGTGGCGCCAGCCGCACCATCGAACGCGTGATGCTGATGGCGGAACCGCCTTCCATCGACGCCAACGAGATCGCCGAAAAAGGCTACGTCAATCAGGCCGTCACCCGCGCGCGGCGCGCTCATCTGATCGAGCCTCTCTTTCACGCCGAGCCGGCCGCGCATATCGCCTGCGCACGGTAAGCCTCACACCCGGATCAGGCGGATCTTTTCTCAGGAACTTAGTCATGCACATTACTCGAACCGTCTTCCGCGACGATCACGAAATGCTGCGCACCAGCGTGCGCCGCTTTCTGGAACGGGAATGCGTTCCGAAACAGGCCGAATGGGACAAGACCGGCCGCGTCGATCGCGAAACCTGGCTGAAGGCGGGCCGTGAAGGACTGCTGTGCCTGACGCTGCCAGCCGAATACGGCGGCGGCGGCGGCGATTTCGGGCATGCGGCCGTGCTTAACGAAGAAGTGAATCGCGCGGGCCTGAGCGGGCTGGGCTTCGGCGTTCACTCGGACGTCATCGCGCCTTATATCGCGCGCATCGGCAGCGAAGAGCAAAAGCAGAAGTGGCTCCCCAAAGTCTGCTCGGGCGAGGCAATTCTCGCCATCGCAATGACCGAACCGGGTACTGGCAGCGACCTCAAGTCCGTGCGGACGAGCGCCGTGCGCGATGGCGACGAGTACGTCATCAACGGCAGCAAGACCTTCATCAGCAATGGTCTGAATGCCGACCTGATCATCGTGATCTGCAAAACAGACCCGAGCGCGGGTTCGAAGGGCGTGAGCCTGATCGTGGTCGAGGCAACTCGTCCGGGATTTCGCCGTGGCCGCAAGCTCGACAAGGTCGGCATGCACGGGCAGGACACCGCCGAGTTGTTCTTCGACGACGTGCGCGTTCCGGTCGCCAACCGTCTCGGCGAGGAAGGTCAGGGCTTTGCCTACCTGATGGGTGAACTGCCGCAGGAGCGTTTGTCCATCGCCATCGGCGCGGCGGCGAAGCTCGAAGCCTGTCTCGAACATACGCTGAACTATGTGAAGGACCGCCGCGCCTTCAATCAGACCGTATGGGACTTCCAGAACACGAAGTTCAAGCTTGCCGACATCAAGGCCCAGGCCACGGCCGTGCGCCTGATGGTCGATCACTATCTGGCGGAGCACGTGCGCCGTCGCCTGACGCTCGAAGAAGCCGCCATCGCCAAGCTCTACGCCACCGAGACTCTTGGCAAGGCGCTCGACGAGATGGTGCAGCTTCACGGCGGCTACGGCTACATGCTCGAGTACCCCGTCGCACGCGCCTTCGCCGATGCGCGCGTGAACCGCATTTATGGCGGCACGAGCGAGGTCATGCGCGACCTCATCTCCCGCAAGCTGTAAGTCGAACCTTCTTTTCCACGGAGCAGTGATATGACTCGTAACGTCTTCGTCGCCGGCGTCGGCATGATCCCGTTCAAGAAACCCGGCACCAGCGACACCTACGACGTGATGGGCGCCGGCGCGGTTCGCCAGGCACTGGCCGATGCCGGGCTCGACTACGCCGACGTCCAGCAGGCCTACGCCGGTTACGTCTACGGCGATTCGACCTGCGGTCAGAAAGCGCTCTACCGCGTGGGCATGACCGGCATTCCGGTCATCAACGTCAACAACAACTGTGCAACCGGTTCGTCGGCGTTGTTCCTCGCCCGTCAGGCCGTCCAGAGCGGCGCGGTGGACTGCGCGCTTGCGGTCGGCTTCGAATTCATGCAGCCGGGCGCGCTGTCATCGAAGTGGAGCGACCGCGCACCGGCGCTCGAACGCGCGCTGGATCTGGTCAACGAACTGGTCGACCGAACCGATCTGCCGTCTGCCATCCGCCAATTCAGCGGCGCGGGCCGGGCGCACATGGAGAAGTACGGCACCCGCCTCGAAACCTTTGCCAAGATTCGCGCGAAGGCGAGCCAGCATGCGGCGCGCAATCCGCTCGCCGTGTTCCGCAATGTCGTGACGCCGGAAGACGTGCTGGCCTCGCCGATGATCTGGGAAGGCGTGCTGACGCGCCTGATGGCCTGTCCGCCGACTTGCGGGGCAGCTGCGGCGATCGTCGTGTCGGAGGCGTTCGCGCGGCGGCACGGCTTGCGCACCGACGTGCTGATCGCCGGCCAGTCTCTCACCACCGACGAGCCGAGCACTTATGACAGCCGCGACATGATCCGCGTGGTCGGCTTCGACATGACGCGCTCCGGCGCGAAGCTCGCGTACGAGCAGGCAGGCGTCGGTCCCGAAGACATCGACGTAATCGAATTGCACGACTGCTTCGCGCAGAACGAGTTGTTGACCTACGAGGGCCTTGGTCTGTGTGCCGAAGGCGATGCGGAAAAACTCGTCAACGACGGCGACAACACATACGGCGGCAAGTGGGTGGTCAATCCCTCGGGCGGGCTCTTGTCCAAGGGTCATCCGCTCGGCGCGACCGGCCTTGCTCAGTGCTACGAGCTGACCCATCAGATGCGCGGCACGGCCGACGAACGTCAAGTGAAAGGCGCGAAGGTCGCGCTGGCGCATAACCTCGGGCTCGGCGGCGCGTGCGTCACGACCGTGTACAAGGCCGCCTGATGCCGCGCCTTCCGATGGAGTATCCGACATGATCGACAAGAAGCACATCGGCCTGGTGATTCCGGCCTTTCGTACCGTGGCCGAAGCGGGACGACTGCGCTTTTTCGCGAAGGCGATCGGCGAGACCAACCCGATCTATTTCGATGAATCGGCGGCGCGCGATGCCGGCCACCCCGGCCTGCCACTGCCGCCCACCTTCCTGTTTTCACTGGAACTCGAGCAGCCCGATAAAAGCTGGCGCGACGAGATCGGCATTCAGGTCGCGCGCATCCTGCACGGCGAGCAGTCGTTCACCTATCACCGTCTGGCCTATGCGGGCGACGTGCTGCGCTTCGAGTGCCGCATCGCCGACACCTACGACAAGAAAGGCGGCGCGCTCGATTTCGTGGTGCGCGAAACGCGTGTGACCAACCAGCATGGCGAGCATGTCGCGGATCTACGCAGCGTGCTCGTGCATCGCAACGGCTGAGGAGAAACCCGAATGACACCATTGAGTTTCGATGACATCGAGGTGGGCGACACACTGCCGCCGCTCACGCTGGCGCCCGTCGACCGCACGACGCTGGCGCTTTTCGCAGGCGCATCCGGCGATCACAACGCGGTGCACATCGACCTCGATTTTGCACGGCGTGCCGGCATGCCCGACGTTTTTGCGCACGGCATGTTGTCGATGGCCTGGCTCGGCCGCCTGCTGACGCTGTGGACCGACCAGCGCAATCTGCGGCACTTCGGCGTGCGCTTCGTCGGCATCACGCAACTGGGACACCGGATCACGTGCAGCGGACGGGTCGTCGACAAATCCGAGGCGAATGGCGAACGTCTCGTGAAGGTCGAGATCCAGACCACCAATCAATACGGCGAGCCGCGCGTCCTGGGCGACGCGTCGATCGCACTGTAGTTTCGTTCATCGAGGAGAAAGATATGGGCAAGCTTGACGGCAAAGTGGCACTCGTCACCGGTTCCGGACGTGGTATTGGCCGCGCCATCGCGGAGAAACTGGCAAGCGAAGGCGCGCGTCTCGTGATCAACGACCTCGACGCCGAGCCGGCGCACGAAACGGTCGAGGTTTTGAAGAAGATGGGCACGCAGGCCGTCGCGGTCGTCGGCAACGTAAGCGCGCCCGACTTCGCCGACCGCTTCATCGGCACGGCGATGAACACGTTCAAGGGCATCGACATCATCGTCAACAATGCCGGCTATACGTGGGACGACGTGGTCCAGAAGATGACCGACGAACAGTGGTACGCGATCATCGACTGTCACATGACCGCGCCGTTTCGCATTCTGCGCGCCGCCTATCCGCATGTGAAGGCGTTGCATGCCGCCGACAAGGAAGCCGGGCGCGACGTATATCGCAAGGTCGTGAATATTTCGTCGGTATCGGCGCTCACCGGCAATGCCGGGCAGATGAACTATTCGTCGGCGAAAGCGGGCGTGATCGGCATGACGCGTGCGCTGAGCCGCGAGTGGGGGCGCTTCAACGTCAATGTGAACTGCGTGGCGTTCGGGCTGATTCACACGCGCATGACGAAGGCGGATGCGGATTCCGGCGCGACGGTCAGGATCGAAGGGCGCGATATTCGCGTGGGCGTGAATGCGGAGCGGCTAAAAGCGCACGCGATGAGCAATCCCCTGGGACGCGGGGGCACGCCGGAAGAAGCGGCTGGCGGCGTGTATCTGTTTTGCTCGCCCGAGTCGAACTACATCACGGGGCAGACGGTGGCGGTAGCCGGCAATCTGCAGTGATGCGGGCAGTGACATGAACGCGCAACGGTCCGGCTCGAAGCCGGACCGTTTTTTTTTGCTACCGCGTATGACTCGGACGGGCTCAGTCCTCTGCCTGAAAGCCGACCCCGTGAAGGCGCATGCGATCGATGGCGGCGTCGTCGAACCCCCAATCGTGCAACGCACGCAGCCCCCCTTCACCGCGTTGCGGCGCGGCGCGCGTGACTTTCGAAGGCGTGCGAGAAAAACGCGGTGCGGGTGCAGGCTGAACCACGCCAGCCACCTCGACGAAACTGCCGCGCGCCTGATGCTGCGGATGAGCCGGCGCTTCCGAAAAGCTCAAAACTGGCGCGACACACGCGTCGCTACCTTCGAACACGGCGCACCATTCATCGCGCGTGCGTTCGAGAAAGGCCGCCGCGAAGCGTTCGCGCAGAACCGGCCAGCCGCTGCGATCGTGCTGCTCCGGCAATCCCGCGTCCGCGAGGCCGAGCTTCGTGAGGAATTCGGCATAGAAACGCGACTCGACCGCGCCGACCGTCATGTATTGACCATCGCGAGTGCGGTAGCTGTCGTACCAGGGCGTGCCACCATCCAGCAGATTGCTCTCGCGCTCCTCGCGCCAGTTGCCCGAAGCGAGCATGCCCCAAAAGATCGAACCCAGTTGCGCCGCGCCTTCGATCATCGCGGCATCGACTACCTGACCTTCGCCGCCACGCTGAACGTCGAAGAGCGCCGCCACCACGCCCAGCGCGAGAAGCATGCCGCCACCGCCGTAGTCGCCGACAAGATTCAGCGGCGGCACCGGCGCTCCGTCGGCGCGGCCGATGCCGGACAGCACGCCGGACAGCGCGATGTAGTTCAGATCGTGCCCCGCGCGCGCGGCGAGCGGACCCGTTTGCCCCCAACCGGTCATGCGTCCATACACGAGTCGCGAGTTGCGCGACAGTGCGGCTTGCGGGCCGAGCCCAAGGCGTTCCATGGTGCCGGGCCGAAAGCCTTCGATCAGCACATCGGCGCGGGAAATAAGATCCAGCGCGGCTTCGGCCGCTTCGGGTTGCTTCAGATCCAGCGTAACCGAACGACGACCGCGCCCCGTGACATCCGCACGGTTGCCGTTGGTCTTCGGACCCAGATCGGCGTGCGGACGGGGCCGGTCGACTCGCAAGACATCCGCGCCCATGTCGGCCAGCAACATGGCGCCGAACGGCCCCGGACCGATCGCCTCGAATTCCAGCACGCGTACACCGCTCAAAACACCCATCGTTCCTCCCTTGTCGATTTTGCATGACGGTGCGTTCGGCGCACCGCGGTAGATCGGCTTTCCGTCTTCCGGATGACGGCCTCGATTCAGTGGAAGTAAGCCAGAATGCAGGAGAAGCTGCACCCCCCTGGCCGGGTGGAAGGCTTCGCTGCCTGACTTCGTCAGTTGACGGCGCGCGCCCTGCCCGCCCAGTATGCCGCGCGGAGTTCGCGCTTGAGGATCTTGCCCGCGCCCGACAAGGGCAGCCGCTCCCGAAACTCGATCGTTCTGGGACATTTGTAGCCGGCGATGAACGCGCGGCAATGGCTGCGTATCTCTTCTTCGCTGGTCGTTTCGCCGGGCTTGCACACGATCACGGCGTGGACCGCTTCGCCCCACATCTCATGCGGCACGCCTATTACCGCACACGCGGCGACCGCGCCGTGAAGTGAAATCACGTTTTCGACCTCGGCGGAATAGACGTTTTCGCCGCCGCTGACGATCATGTCCTTGAGCCGGTCGACGATGTACAGATAGCCTCGGTCGTCCATATACGCGCCGTCGCCAGTATGCAGCCAGCCGCGACGTAGGGCCTGCGCGGTTTCCTCCGGCTTGTTCCAGTAGCCCGCCATTACGTTCGGTCCGCGCACGACGAGCTCCCCTACCGTGCCGCGCGGCACTTCCTGGCCCTGCACATCGACCACTTTCACCAGCAGTCCGGGCAGCCCACGGCCGATGGAGCGATAAAGGCCGCTCCTTCTCGCCGCGTCATCGTGATTGGCGGGCGGATTGACGGAGATGCTGGGACAGGCCTCGGTCATGCCGTACGAATGCGCCAGTTCGACACCCGGCAGGCATTCGATCACGCGATTCAGCAACGGCTCGGGAATAGGCGACGCGCCATAGGTGAGACGCCGCAAGCGCGACAAATCGGCCTGGGCAAAATCTGGGTGATTCAAGACGGCCTGGATCATCGTCGGCACGAGCAGGGTTTCGCTGACGTGCTCTTGATCGATTGCCTTCAAGACTTCGCGCGCGTCGAAGGCGGGAATGATCACATGCGCCTCGCCTGCAACGAACTGCACGAGCGCACGCCCTAGAGCCGCGACATGAAAAAACGGCGCGGCGTGCAGCACCGCGGTCCCGGCGAGCGGCGCCGATTCCGCAATTCGCATGATGCACGACGACCACATGTTCAGATGCGTCTGCATCACCCCTTTCGGAACACCGGTGGTGCCGCCGGTGTACATGATGCAAGCGAGGTCGGCGCCGCTGCGACCGATGTCCTCCATCGGCGCGGCTGCCGCGATCAGCGCGTCGAACGACAGCATGCCGTCCGGCGCCGCGCCATCGCCTGCGTGAATCAGTATTGGAACGGTTCGCACGAGGCGGCATACGTCGCGCGCGGTCTCGAGGTGCCGGTCATCCACGATCAGGATGCGCGTGTCGCAATCGTTCAACGAATAGGCGATCTCCGCGGCGCTCCAGCGAATATTGACGGGATTGAGCACGCCGCCGCCCCACCAAACGCCCATCGCATACTCGAGGTAGCGATCGGAATTCAGCGCCAGCATGCCGACCCGCTCGCCCTCCGTCAGGCCGAGTTCGACCAGAGCCGACGCAAGCCGCGCGACGCGATCGCCGAATTCACGAAAGGTCCGCCTGCGCCCTTTGAACGATACCGCCGTCCGGTCCGGGTTCTGCCGAAGCGAGCGATGAAGGCCCTGAGTCAACTGCATGCTGTCTTCCCTCTGCCGGCGCGTTATCCGTTGAACGACGGGTGCCGTTTGTCGATGAAAGCGGACACGGCTTCGCGGTGATCGTCCGTTTGATGAGCCAACGCCTGATAAGCCGCCGACATTTCCAGCAGCGTGTCGAGCCGGCAATGCATGCCTTCGCGCAGCAGCCGTTTGGCAAGGCGCACCGCATGCGGCGGATTGGCCGCGATGTCCTCGGCGAGGGCGCGCGCGGTTGCAAGCAGCGTGTCATGCGCAACGACGCGCGATACGAGATTCCATTCGAGCGCCTGCTGGGCGCCGATCACCCGGCCGGTGAAGGTCAGTTCCGCCGCCCGCGACAGTCCGATGATGCGTGGCAGAAGCCACGCGCCACCATCGCCGGGAATGATGCCAAGCCGGACAAAACTCTCGGCGAACTTTGCGTGTTCCGACGCAATGCGTATATCACACATGCAGGTGAGATCCAGTCCGGCGCCGATTGCCGCGCCATTCACCGCCGCGATGACAGGCACTTCCAAATTGAAGAGCGCGAGCGGCAACTGTTGAATGCCTCGCCGGTACTCCTGACGGATCTCCATGCCTGACATGGACCCCGATGCATGCCGCTCCATGTCATGGACGTTGCCGCCCGAAGAGAAGGCCGTTCCGGCACCGGTCAGGATCACGGCCCGCACCGAGCGGTCCGTCTCGATCCGCCTGATCGCGTCGAGGAATTCGTCCACCGCCGTGTTGCCGGTCAGCGGATTGCGGCGCTCGGGCTCGTTCATCGTCAGCGTGACGATATGACCGTCCTGCTCGTACTTCAGAAAGTCGTTCATGGAATGTCCGGTCGTTATCAGAGGCCGTCGTCTCAGGCCGTTTTGTCTCAGGCCCTCGTCTCAGGCCCGTCACTCAGGCTGTTTCGAGCGGCGCGGTTCGTGCGAAGTCGGCGATCGTGGGGGTCATCCGCGCGAGCGCCGCCTCGCCGACCACACAATTCCAGTACGCCTCGGAACCGTCGGCCATGCGCCATTCGTGCAGTCTGCGCGTATAGAGCTGCAGGTCGTACTCCGCGGTAACTCCGATAGCCCCGTGCAACGCGTGAGCGATGGATGCCACCAGCGGCACCGCCATGCTGGTGCGCGCCTTGGCGATCGCCGTCGCGAGCCGCGCCGGCACAGGGCCGGCGCCGGAAAACGCCAATTCGGCTGCAATTGCCGCCGCGCTCGTGTGCTGGGCCATCACACTCAACTGATGTTGCACCGCCTGAAACTTGCCGATGGACTTGCCGAATTGAGACCGGTCGTTGCAGTACCGAAGCGTCATGCCGAATACGCGATCCATCGCACCGGAGATGGCTGCCGCGTGAATGGCCGCGCTGAACAGAGGCACTTCCTCGCCGCTTCGACCGAGCGGCGCGGAAACGCGGTCGCCGCGCCATGTCAAGGTTGCGCACAGGCTGCCCCGCACGCCGCCCGGCTCGCGTGCGGCATGGTTCGCGTCGAGCAGAAGCAGAGCGCCATCGAGATTCGCGAGCACATATTCACAGATGGTCCCGAACGGCGTGGCGGGCGCCTCCAACGAATGGTGCTCATCGTCAAGGCGTCGGCAGCGGCCCGCCAGCGTGATCATGCCGGCTGGAGCCGCAATGCCGCTCTCGCGCAACAACGCCCGCGCCGCGATGCTCTGCGCCACCGGCGCGGGCGTGGCAAACCGCCCCAGCGTGACGAAGACAGGCGCGAGCGCGGACAGCGCAAGCCCGGCACCGCCCGCGCTTTCCGGCGTCAGCAGTTCCAGAAAGCCGGCTTCTTCCAGTGCAGCCCAGATAGCCGAGGGCGAGCCACCGTTTTCGATGGCCCTGATGGCGTCCGGAGTCGCGTAATCGCGCAGAATGGCCTCGATTGCTTCCGTGAACATGGGAGTCTTTCCTGATGCATGAGAATTAGCGCAAGCCCAGGCCGCGCGCGATCATGCCGCGCAGCACTTCGCGCGTGCCGCCGCGCAACGAGAATGCAGGGGAAACTTGACTGAGATAGGCCAGCGTCCGATACAGCTCGGGTGCGATGGACCGTGCCGGATCGGCCGTGATCGCGGCTTCCAGCAGCGCGGGTATGGTCTGCTCGAACTCGGTGCCGATGTCCTTCACCAGGGCGGCTTCGACCAAGGGGCTCTCGCCGCGCGCGAGCCGCGCCGTCACCGCGATGGACATGCAACGCAATGTCGCCAGTTGCGCGACGAGGCTGCCAAGCAAAGCAAGGTCAGCGGGTTTCGCGCTCTCTCTTCGCAAATGGGCGACCCAGCTATCGAGCAGCACGACGCTCGAATAAAGCCGCTCCGGGCCGCTACGTTCGAACGCGAGTTCCGCGGTCACCTGTTCCCAGCCTGCGCCTTCCTCGCCGATCAGCGCTTCGTCGTTGAGGAAGACATCGTCGAAGGTCACTTCGGAGAAGTGCGCGTCGCCCGTGAGGTCCACGATAGGCCGCACAATCACGCCCGGCAACGCGAGATCCACGATGAACTGCGACAAACCCTTCTGGCGATCCTCCGGCGCTCCCGACGAACGCACGAGCGCGATCATGTACTGACAGTGCTGTGCATTGGTCGTCCAGATCTTGCGGCCGTTCAGCCGCCAGCCGCCTTCACTGCGTGCCGCGCGAGTTCGCACGCTGGCGAGATCCGAGCCCGCGTTGGGTTCGCTCATGCCGATGCAGAAAAACGCCGACGCGGCGCAAATGCGCGGCAGGTAGAAGTCCTTTTGCGCCTGCGTTCCGTAGCGCAGGATCAATGGACCGCTTTGCCGGTCCGCGATCCAGTGCGCGGCCACCGGTGCGCCAACGGCAAGTAATTCTTCCACCAGCACGAACCGTCGAAACGCATCCATTCCCGCGCCACCGTAACGCGTGGGCAGCGTGAGCCCGACCCAGCCGCGCGCGGCGAGCCGACGGCTGAATGCGGCATCGAAGCCCATCCATGAACGGGCGCGGACGTCGGCCGCGGCGGGCGGCAGATGTTCCGCGATGAACTCCTTCACTTCCGCGCGGAAGGCTTCGGCCTCGGCGGGCAACGCCGTTAGATGAAAGGCATCCAGCAGATTACTCACGTCTCGCTCCCCGTGTTTGCATGACAGACGTCCGATGAACGGCGCCCGTGTTCGAAGTGCGAAGTCGAATGCATGGTCACGCTCGAAGCCGCGTCAGTTCGTGCCGTAAAGCGTGACCACGCACGCACCGCCCAACCCGAGGTTGTGCTGCAACGCATGCCGCGCGCCCTCGACTTGACGCCGGTCCGCGCTGCCGCGCAACTGATGCGTGAGCTCGTAACATTGCGCAAGCCCCGTCGCGCCCAACGGATGTCCCTTCGATAGCAGCCCGCCCGACGGATTGACCACGACCTTGCCGCCATACGTGTTGTCGCCGTCCTTGACGAATTTTTCCGCGCCGCCTTCCGGACAGAAGCCCAGCGCCTCGTAGCAGATGACTTCGTTGTGCGCGAAACAGTCGTGCAGTTCGCATACGTCGATATCTTCCGGTCCGACACCCGCGTTTTCGTAGACCTTGTTGGCCGCCGAACGCGTCATATGCGTGCCGACGTAATTGAGCATCGACGGCGGATCGAACGAAGCGGGCGGATCGGTGGTGAGCGCCTGCGCGACGATCCGCACGTCGTTGCGCAGCCCGTGCTTCTTCGCGAAACGCTCCGACACGAGGATGGCGGCAGCGCCGCCGCACGTTGGCGGGCATGCCATCAGGCGCGTCATCACACCGGGGATCAGCACCGTATCGTTCATGACGTCTTCGGTGCTGACCTGCTTGCGAAACAGCGCCAGCGGATTATTGGCGGCGTGACGGCTCGCCTTGGCGCGCACGGCGGCGAACGTTTCCATCGTCGTGCCGTGACGCTTCATGTGTTCACGTCCCGCGCCGCCGAAGGTTCGCAACGCCTGTGGAAGATGCGCGAGATCCGCCGTCAGGCCATGCATGATCGGCACGAATCGTGCGCGCGTGACCGGGCGGTCGTCCCAGTGCGACTTCAGCGCGCCCGCCTGCATCTGTTCGAAGCCGAGCGCCAGCACGCACTCGGCGTCGCCCGTGGCAATGGCCTGACGCGCGAGATAAAGCGCCGTCGAACCCGTCGAACAGTTGTTGTTGACGTTGACGATCGGGATGCCCGTCATGCCGACTTCGTACAGTGCGGTCTGGCCGCAGGTGGAATCGCCATAGACGTAACCGGTAAAGGCCTGTTGCACGAGGTCGTAGGGAATGCCGGCGTCGGCGAGTGCGCGGCGCGTCGCCTCCGCGCCCATTTCGATGTAACTTTGGCTCGCGCCCGGCTTGGCGAACTGAATCATTCCGACGCCTGCCACCAGCACTTTTTCGCTCATGATGTTTCCCGTCAATAGTAGGGATGCTTACAGTTTTCTGGAGATCAGGTCGCGCAGCACTTCGCTGGTGCCGCCGAAGATGCGCGTCACCCGCATGTCGGCGAACGCGCGCGCGATCGGATACTCGAGCATGTAGCCGTAGCCGCCGTGCAACTGCACCATCTCGTCGATGCACTTCCACATGGTTTCGGTCGCGAACAGCTTGGCGATGGCGGCTTCCTGCAAGGTGAGCCTGCGCTCCATATGCTCGCGGAGGTAATAGTCCACCAGCGTGCGTACGGCCACTGCTTGCGCCTTGACATCGGCCAGCTTGAATTTCGTGTTCTGGAAGTCCCACACCGTCTGATTGAACGCGCGGCGATCCTTGACGTATTGCAGCGTGAGCTCCAGTTGGCGTTCGAGTTTCGCCGCACTGTAGATCGCGATGATCAGGCGCTCCTGCGGCAGTTCTTCCATCAGGTGGATGAATCCACCGTTTTCCTGACCGATCAGATTGGTGACGGGCACGCGAACGTCGTCGAAAAAGAGTTCGGCCGTGTCGGCGGCGGCCTGACCGACTTTCTCCAGCTTGCGACCGCGCCGAAAGCCCGCGCGGTCGGTCTCGACCATGATGAGGCTTACGCCTTTTGCGCCCGCGGACGGGTCGGTCTTGCAGACCGCCACCACCATGTCGCAATTCAGGCCGTTGGATATGAAGGTCTTGCTGCCGTTGATGATGTACTCGTCGCCGTCGCGGACCGCCGTGGTGCGGATGGACTTCAGGTCGGAGCCCGTGCCAGGCTCCGTCATGGCAATGGCGAGAATCTTCTCGCCGCGACAAATGGGCGGCAACCAGTTGCGTTTCTGCGCCTCGGTGCCGAGACGCACGATGTACGGCGCGGTGATGTCCGAATGCACGGAATAGCTGAAGCCCGACACGCCAGCGCGATGCAGTTCTTCCGCCACGATGGCCGAGTGCCCGAAGTCGCCGCCGCCACCGCCGTATTCTTCCGGCACGGTCACGCACAGCAGTCCTTCGCGGCCCGCTTTCAGCCAGGTCTCACGATCCACGCAACCGGCCTCGTCCCATTTGGCCTGACGGGGCAGGCATTCCCGCTCGAAAAAACGCCGCGCGGTTTCGCGCAGCATTTCATGGTCCTCGCGATAGACATTACGCTTGACTTCCACCGAACACTCCTCATGACGGATTGTCGCGGCCCACGCATGCGGGAGCGTGCCGCTTCGACAAGGTCATTCTGCGTCGGGAACGGGTGGAACGAGCCCACCCGCGTAGGGTGGAAAGCACGGGAAAGCGGGCAGCGAGCGCATGGTCAGCCGGCGTTCAGATCGCGCATTCTGGCGACAGCGCCATCGCGGCCGGATACGTCGAGCTTTCGATAGATATTTTTCAGATGCCATTTCACGGTGTCGAGCGATACATCCATGACGCGCGCTATTTTCTTGTTCGGCAGCGCGAGCGCGAGCAAACTCAGCACCTCGCTCTCGCGTTCGCTCAACAGATCGCCCGAGGCCTGCGGACTGCTCGCCCCGGCCGGGACGCGTGCGCGTGCTTTCCCCGCATTCACGAGACGCTCCGCGTAGAACGCCAGCACGGGATCGAAGTGCGGGTCCGACACGACGACGTCGAGCATCGCCTGCGAGTCGCCCGCGCCATCGAGCACGCTGCGCATGAGTCCGAGGCGATGGCCCACGCGCAACGCCTCGGTCAGATGCTCGCGGGCGCGTTTGTCGTTGCAACGGCCTTGCTCCGCGATGGCCAGCTGCAGGCGCACGCTCGCCACGCGGCTCCACCGCCCGCCCGCCTCGGACAACGCGGCGAGCGGCTTCAGACGCGCGACGGCGCCGTCGAAATCGTTCTGATGCAGACACATGGCGATACGGGCAAGTCCGGCGCATACGCTGATCTCCCACGCCGTGCTGCGAACCGCGCCCGAGTAACGCACGGCGAGCGCCTCCAGCCGCGACAGCGCGGCATCCGCTTCGTCGACCTGGCCGTCGTCCAGCAGCCAGCGCGAACGCCAGTGGAGCGCGCAGGCGAGCAGCCGGTCGACCTGGCGGCGCGCCGCGTAATCTTCGATACGCGTCAGATAATCGAGCGCTTCGCCGCGTCTGCCGGCCAGCCAGTGAGCGCCGGCCAGCACGGTCAGCGCGCGCAGTACGGTGTCGGGAATGGACACTCGTTCGAGCAGGTCGATGCGGTTCTCCAGCAGCGCGAGCGCGGCCTCGACATCGTTCAGTTCGTAAAGCGCCTCGCCCAGCAGCGCCGCCGACATGCACGAGATACCGATATAGGCCGCGCCTTGCTTGTCTGCCTCGGTCAGCACCTCGCGCAGAACGCGCTCCGCGAGCAGCACCTGTCCTTCGGCGGCGTGCGTCATGCCGCCCATGCATCGGCCGAGCAGGATGCCGCGCGGCGCGCCTTCACGCGACGCACCTTCTTCCAGCACCTTGCGCGCCTCCGCGTACTCGCCGCGATGGATGAACATCCACGAGAGAATGTTGCTGCGCCCGGCACGTGTGAAGGCGTCGGCGTCGGACGGCACGCGCTGCAATTCCGGTAGCAAGGCGGCCACGGAGTCGGTATCGTCGCGCTGCAGCGCCAGTCCACCCCGCAACACGGCAAGCGCATACCGCTCGCGCGGGCCGGACCGCTCGCTGCGCCGTGCAATCTGCCGAATGCCCTGCTGCAGCGCATCGGTTTCGCCAGCATACATTTGCAGATACGCCTGCATCACGAGCAGATCGAAGCGCGCCGCCACTTGTCCCGGCGGAAGGCGGCGCATGAGGCTCGCGAGCTGCCGCAATTCGCCGCGCGCGAGCAGCGTGTGAGCGAATCCCTCGACCATATTGGCGGCTGCCTCGCTGTTTCCAGCAAGCACGGCATGTTGAACTGCCTCGTCCATGTGACCGTGCGCATCGAACCAGTGCCATGCCGCTGCATGAAGCCCACGTTGCGCCTCGTCTGGCAGACTTGCCACGCGGTTCAGCAAGACGCTGCGCAACAACGGATGCAGGCGGTACCACGCATCGCGCTCCTGTTCGGGGGCGACAGACGTGACGAACAGATTGTCTGCCTCCAGGCGAATGAGTTGTGCGGCGATATCGTCGATGGCGACACCAACGACGCCGGCTTGGTCCAGCAGATCAGCGCAGAGCGGCGCGCAGAAGCGGCCGCAGAGGGCCGCGTAGGTGAGCAGGAGCACATCGTCGCGGGGCAAGCGGGCCAACACCTCGCGTTCGAAGTAGCCCACGAACGCCGCGCCTTCGCACACGCTCGCTGGCGCAAGCGGAGCCCCGCGTCTGGCCTTGAGGTCGTTCGCGAATGACTGGAGGCCGGTCGCCCAGCCGTCGGTGAGTTCGTGCACGACCTGCGCGTCGCGCTTGCCGATCCGGCCGGACTGCTCACGAAGAAAACGCTCCGATTCCTCGGCGGAGAAACGCAAGTCCTGCTGATCGAACTCCGTGGTCAGGCCTTGCGCGCGCAATCGCGCGAGCGACAGCGGCAACGGCCGCCGCGAAGTCAGTACCACATGCAGTTGCGGCGGCGCGTAGTCGATCAGCCATCGCAACGCCTCGAAGATGCGCGCGTCCCTGAGATGGTGGACATCGTCGAGCATCAGCACGAGTTCGCGTTTGTGGCGGGCGACACCCCGCACGAGAGCGATGACCCAATGTTCCACGGCAAGTTCGTCGCCATCGCGTGCGGTGAGGCGTTCCGCCATGTCGACGATCGACCGGTCCACCAAGGCGAGACTCGCGAGCAGACCGGCGAAGAATATGCGCACCTCGTCGTCCGCAGGCGCGAGCGACAGCCATGCCACGTCGAAGTCGAGCGTCAGAAGGGAGTGCCGCCACGCCATGAGCGTGCTGGTCTTTGCGCTTCCGGCCGGCCCGTGAATGACGATGCAGCGCTGGCGCCGTGCGTCGAGCAGGCGGGCCAGCAAGGCGCTTCGTGGCATCAACTGACGTGCGCCGCGTGGCGGTACGAACTTGTGCGCCACACACACGACAGACACGGGGGATTCGACTGCGGTTTCGCCAAGATCGGACATGCTGGACTCTGCAAGCGGGGCCGTGATTCGTCCCGATTGTAGGACCCGGTCGATGCATTCCGAAGGCCTCTTACGACCACCCACCCGATTCGGGTGGGTTGGCGAGCCGGCCACCCTACCCCGATGGCCACGCATGCGGCGACGGCATCGGCGGATTCATCGACCCGCGGCCTTTGTTCCGAATTGAGATCGTCTTGAGGAGCGGCCCGCCGGGACGGCCAAGCGCGATGCTGCCGCAGGCTTACGAGACACTTCAAAAGAAGCGTCTGTGCATGCATCGCACGCAATACGGCCGATGAACCCGACGCGCCCGCGTCACTTCGCCGATGGCGTGGACTCCGATATCAGCGACGCCAGATCTCCACGCGACGCGCCGAAAAGACGCCCCGCCGGCACATTGAACGCTTGCGCGATCTTGTCGAGCGTCACGATGGAAGCGATGCACGTCCCACGTTCTATCTCGCCGACATAGGAGCGATTGAGCCCGGCATATTCGGCGAGTTGTTCCTGCGTCCAGCCGAACGACTCGCGCAACTCGCGCACGGTCGCGCCGAAGTAACGCACGACCGTGCTCATGGCGTGACCTGTTCGGCTTGCGGCGCGCGCTTGGGCGTTTGCACGACCGTTTGGGTCGGCGTCTGCGCATGCGACACCGCCGCGCTCTGCGAAAGCGCCTGCGTCACGTAGCTTCCCGGCGCGACATCGTGCGTGAGCCATACGTTGCCGCCGATCACCGCGCCTTGACCGAGCGTAACGCGGCCCAGAATGGTCGCGCCCGCGTAGATGACGACATCGTCTTCCACCACGGGATGCCGTGCGAGTCCTTTCTCCAGATTGCCTGCGGCATCGCGTGGAAAGCGTTTGGCGCCGAGCGTCACCGCCTGATAGATGCGCACGCGGTCGCCGATCACCGTCGTCTCGCCGATCACCACGCCCGTGCCATGATCGATGAAGAATCCCGCGCCGATCTTCGCGCCCGGATGAATATCGATGCCCGTCTCGCTATGCGCGAGTTCCGCGACGATGCGCGCGAGCAAAGGCAACTCCAGCCGGTACAACTCATGCGCGATCCGGTGATGAATCATCACGAGAATGCCGGGATAGCAGAGCAGCACTTCATCGACGCTGCCCGCCGCCGGATCGCCCTGATAGGCCGCGAGAATATCGCTGTCCAGAAGGCTCCGAATGCGCGGCAACGTCTTCGCGAAGGCCTTCACCGCGGTGCTCGCGCGTGCGTCGATGGCCGCATCGTCGCGTGGTGCGTGACGCGCCTTGTATTGCAGTTCCAGCTTTGCTTGCACGAGAAGCCCTTGCAGCGCGAAGTCGAGCGCATGGCCCACGTAAAAGTTCTCGCTTTCCTGACGCAGATCGGGCGGTCCGAGCCGCATTGGAAAGAGCGCGCCCTTCATCGCGCCGACGATATCGGTCAGCGCCTCGCGCGCCGGAAGTTCGCGCCCGCCCGGTTCGAGCGATCGCCGCTGCACTTCCCGCCATTGCTGGCGCACCGTCTGAAGCGACTGGACGATGTCATCGATATCGAATACGGCCACGGTTGCAGTCCTCTATGTTTGAAGCTCGACGTCTTGGTCACCTGACAGTCGCCCGACAAAAAGGCAACCGTCTATAGCCATCAATCCCGACTATGCGAGACATGGCGGGAAAGTGGAACCAAGCAAAATTCATTTGCATAGAAGATGGTGCGGATGGCGCGGCGCCGCGCGGCGGTGAAGATTGCTGCTAGCGCCTGAGCGCCGCAAACCGCTTGTTGCGCTGGTCGATCCACATCCGCGCCCAGCGCAACGCATACGCAACCGCGTGATCCGCCTCGAAGAAGTAATCGAGTGCATCGAACGTGAACGACGAGCCGTGCGGCGACACCTTGTTCTCGATAGTCAGGTTTGCCGCGAACAGGCCGCTCGGCATGGCATGGGCAGACGGTGCCACGTCGTATCCCTTGTATCGCATGGAGGTCTCCGTTTATGCGCGTGCGGACCGTAGCGTCCGCGACGTTTTTATCCTAGTACGCGCGCCATGCCGCACCAACGAAGCCTTTGGTCTTAGCAAATTCGCATCGCGCTCACTTGGATAGGATCGTTACGCCTTCGCGGCAGCGAGGACCTTGACGCGCGCGGCTATCTCCGGGTCCATTGGCGTGTAGACGATCATGCCGAGATCGGGCCGGCCATCGACGGAAAATGCGGAATACTCCAGCTCGATCTGACCGAGCACGGGATGAAGCAGGCGCTTGATGCCATTGCTGTCGCCGTGGTTCAGCACATCGTTGTCGCGCCATAACGCCTCGAATTCCGGGCTCGCGCCGCAGAGTTCGTCCACGAGTTCGCTCACCTCGGAAGCGAGTCCGGCACGCGCCACATCCGCTCTGAACGCGCCCACGACGAAGCGCGCGACGCTTTCCCAATCGTGCTGCTTGGCCCTGACCGTGGGATTGCGAAACAAGAACTGCAGGATATTGCGCTCGCCGGGCGGCAGCGTGCCGTAGTCGGTCAGCACGACAGCGGCGGCGCGGTTCCACGCGACCACATCCCAGATGGCGGTCTTGATGATTGCCGGACTCGCTTCGAGCGAATCGAGCAGGCGTTGCAAGCGGGGGTGAACGCCTTCGACCGATTTGTAGCGCACTTCGGGCGGCCGCCCGAGGCCCAGCATGAAGAGATGCTCGCGTTCGGTATCCGTCAGCATCAATGCGCCGGAGATGCGGTCGAGCACTTCCGCCGATGGCGCGCCGCCCCGCCCTTGTTCTAGCCACGTGTACCAGGTCGGGCTGATATGCGCGCGCTGCGCGACCTCTTCCCGGCGCAGGCCGGGCGTTCGTCTGCGCCCGGAATATCCGAAGCTCGCCGGGTCGAGCCGCGAGCGACGGCTCCTCAGGAAATCGCCCAGCGATCGTGCGGTGTTGACTGACATGAAGACCCTGTTAGTCGCTTTACCATGATGAAGTCACTACTTTAACGGGATAAGAAACGATCGGATAGTAAGCGGGTCACGACCAGGGAGCTTTGACCATGCGTATTTTTCTGACAGGCGCGACCGGTTTCATCGGCTCGGCCCTCGTTACCGAACTCATTCGCGCCGGGCATCAGGTGCTCGGCATGACGCGCTCCGACGCGGGTGCGCAAACGCTCGAGAAAGCGGGCGCCGAGGTTTATCGCGGCACGCTGGAAGAGCCGGACAGTCTCGTCGCTGGCGCGGCGCAAGCAGACGCCGTCATCCACACGGCTTTCGATCACGACTTCTCGAGGTTCATCGAGAACTGCGAGAAGGACAAGCGCGTCATTGCCGCGCTCGGCTCGGCGCTCGAAGGCTCGGACCGGCCGCTCGTCATCACGTCGGGAACCGGGATGGGCGGTGGCGCGCATGGCGAGGCGGCGAGCGAGGATGTGTTCAACGCGAGTCATCCGAACCCGCGCATCGCGTCGGAACTCGCGGGTCATGCGTTGCTGGACGCGGGCATCAACGTCTCGGTCGTGCGGCTGCCCCAAGTCCACAATCCGTTCAAGCAGGGACTCATTACGCCGCTCGTCGAGGTCGCGCGGAAGAAAGGCGTATCCGCTTATGTCGGCGATGGCCAAAACCGCTGGCCGGCGGGTCATCTGTCGGATGTCGCGCGGCTTTATCGGCTGGTCGTGGAAAAGGGCGAACGGGGCGCGCGATATCACGCAGTGGGTGAAGAAGGCGTCAGCAGCCGGGAGATCGCCGAGTCGCTGGGACGAGGCCTGAAGCTGCCGGCCGTTTCCATCGCGCCGGAGGAAGCCGCCGCGCATTTCGGATGGATGGCCATGTTCGTCGGTCTGGATATGCCCGCATCGAGCGCGTTGACGCAGGCGCGGCTCGACTGGCATCCGACCGGGCCGACGTTGATCGCCGATCTGGACGAGGCGCGGTATGTTTAACGCTTGAACGCGCGGCGCGGCGCCTCGGCATGAGAGCGCTGCGCATCGCTTTTGGATCGCTTAAGCGGCGGTGGAGCGTCTTCGACGCAAACATCGAGGACGCTCTCGCGGAAGCGTTCCATTGCCGACGTCAAACCGTCAACCACCCAGCAACGACTTGCCTTGCGACAGTATCTTGTCGCAGACCTGCTTGGTAATCTGCTCCTTGAGCCCGCCGCCGCTCAGATCGACTTTGCCGCTGCCGCTATTGAGAATGCCCTTGGAGCCGTCGGTGTATCCGCTATCGCTCGTCGATGCACCGCCCGGCAACTTGCTCATCAAGCCGTCCTTGACCGATGACGCGCCACCGCCGAGGTAGTTGTTCTTGATGCAATACTGGAGCACGCCGGCTACGTTGCCCGTGCTGTTCGATGTCAGCGATTGCAACGACATCCCGCTGCCCAGACTGCCGAGGCTGCTCAGTCCGCCACCGGCTCCGCTATCGCCCCCCTGATTGAGCAGATTGCCGAGCTGCGCATGCGCGGCGGGGACATACGCGAGCGTCGCGGCGAACATCGTAGCGGCCAGGGTGGAACGAGTGCGTGAGATCATGCGAGCCCTCTCTCTTCGTTGAAAACATCCTCCACTATAGTGCGTTTCGAAGAAGCGGCGACCCGGACTCGAACCCTTCGATGAAACAGTGCTCGCGAGATCGAGCAATGCACGCGCGCCACGCGTTCAGACAAGCTTACGGAATGTCGACCCGATGCGCTTGCCTAAACGGTCCGACTCGTCGAACTGTGCGATCGGCTCGTGGATGCGGAGCGCATCTTCGAGTGTCGGCGTCAAGTGTCGCGCCGCTTTTTACGCCGCGCATCAGGGTGCGGTTTCAATGAAGACCAAAGCAGTCGCGATGTGATTTGCTACGCATAAAACATTGGTAGCCGCGGCACGTGAAGTGCCTATAGTCGAAGGCTTTACAACGACCATAGCGCCTGCTCCATGAAACACACGACCCGTCGTCAACTCCTCGCCAGCCTCGCCTCTTTTGCACTTGGAACCGTCGTTCTCGCACCGATGCACGCGCGCGCGGAGACACGCGAGGTCGTCATCGGCTATCAGGACATGGTCGTGCCGTGGCGCTATGCGCAGGCAAGCGGCGCGGTCGAAAAGGCGACCGGCTACAAGGTCACGTACCGCAAGCTAGGCAGCGGCGCGGACGTGATTCGCGCGCTGGCGTCCGGCTCGATACAAGTGGGCGAAGCAGGGTCGAGCCCGATCGCGGCCGGACTGTCGCAAGGCGTCGATCTCTCGCTCTTCTGGATTCTCGACAACATCAACGACGCTGAAGCGCTCGTCGTGCGCAACGGCTCCGGCGTGACGAAGCTCGCTGATCTGAAGGGCAAGACGCTGGGTCTGCCGTTCGTATCGACCTCGCATTTTCATGCGCTCGTGGCGTTGCAGCAAGCGGGCGTCGATCCTTCATCGGTGAAGATCGTCAACCTGCGGCCGCCTGAAGTGGCGGCGGCGTGGGAACGCGGCAATATCGACGCGACCTACATCTGGGACCCGGTGCTCGCCAAGGTCAAGCAGAACGGCAAGGTGCTCGTGACATCGGGCGAAGTTGCGAAGGAAAGCGGCAAGGCGACCTTCGATGGCTTCGTCGCCTCGCGCAAGTTCGCGCAGGACAACGCCGCGTTCATGGCGGGTCTCACCAAGGTGCTCGCCGATACCGACGCGCAATACCGCGATCACAAAGCCGACTGGACCGCCGGTTCGAAACAGGTCGAGGCCGTGGCGCGAGAGTCCGGTGCAACCGCCGCCGACGTGCCCGCGAGTCTCTCGCTCTACGCCTTTCCAAGCGCGAGAGAACAGGCGTCGCCAACCTGGCTCGGCGGCGGTCAGCAATCCGGCGCTGCAAAGTCGCTCACGGCCACCGCACAGTTCCTCAAGCAACAAGGCACGATCCAGAACGTCCTTGCTGACTATTCGACGGGCGTCGATCCGCGCTTCGCGCAGCAGGCCGCGAAATGACTTCGCTGTCCATCCGCAATCTCGGCGTCACGTATGAAGGCGCGAGCGCGCCCGCGCTCAAGGGCGTCGATCTGCAAATCGGCAGCGGCGAGTTCGTCGTCGCGCTCGGCGCTTCCGGATGCGGCAAGACCACGCTGCTCAATTGCCTTGCAGGCTTTCTCGATCCAACCGAAGGCGAAGCGTCGCTCAACGGCGAGCCGATTCTCGGGCCGGGCGCGGAACGCGGCGTCGTGTTCCAGAAGTACGCGCTCATGCCCTGGCTCGACGTGCTCGACAACGTCGCGCTCGGCTTACGCTTTCGCGGCGTCAAGCGCGACAAGCGTCGCGAGATCGCGCGCCGCACGCTTGCCCTCGTCGGCCTCGCGCAATACGAGCACGCGAAGGTCTATGCGCTGTCGGGCGGCATGCAGCAGCGCGTGGGCATCGCGCGGGCACTCGCCAGCGATCCCGAAGTGCTGCTGATGGACGAACCGATGGGCGCACTCGATGCGCTCACGCGCGAAACCGTGCAGGAACTCGTGCTCGATGTCTGGGCGCGCACGCAAAAGACGGTGTTTTTCATCACGCATAGCGTGGAGGAAGCGCTCTTTCTCGCCACCCGTCTCGTGTTGATGACGCCGGGTCCGGGCCGTATCGAGGAAGTGCACGAACTGCCGTTCTCGCGCGAGTACGTCGCGAATGGCGATGCCCGTGCGGTGAAGGCATCGCCCGCCTTCATCGAGTGGCGCGAGCGCCTGACGTGGCGATTGCATCGTCCTGTCACGGAGGCCGTGTGACGCAGCCCGTTCAGGAGGCCCGCTTCGCTCCACCCTCGGAAAGCGCGGCAGTGCCTCGCGCCCGGCGCGCAAAGCGTGGCAAGCGCTATCGCGGCATGCCGGGCGCAGGACCCACTGCGATGCCGAGCACGTTATGCGTCGTGGCGATCGCCGTGCTGTGGTGGGCGACCACGCATTTTCACTGGTTACCACCGCTTTTTCTGCCGTCGCCCGAGGCCGTGTGGCGTGCTTTCATCGATGCCGTGCACGGGCGCATTCAGGGCGGTCTGCCGCTATCGGAGCATCTGCTGTGGAGCGCGATTCGCGTGTTCGGCGCGTTCGCGCTCGCGGTCGTGACGGCGGTGCCGGTCGGCATTTTGATGGGCGTGAGCCGGATTGCGCGCGGCGTGCTCGATCCGCCTCTGGAGTTTTACCGGCCGCTGCCGCCGCTCGCTTATCTGCCGCTCGTCGTGATCTGGTTCGGTATCGATGAAACCGCGAAGATCGTCGTCATCTGGCTCGCGTGTTTCGCGCCGATCGCCATGGCCGCGCACGCGGGCGTACGCAGCGCGACCACCGAGCAGGTGAACGCGGCGTGGTCGCTCGGCGCGAGCTTTCGGCAAGTGGTGCGGCATGTCGTGCTGCCCGCCGCGTTGCCCGAGATTCTGACGGGCTTGCGCATAGCGGTCGGCTTTGGCTGGACCACGCTCGTCGCGGCGGAAATGGTCGCGGCTAACGCCGGTCTCGGACAGATGGTGCTGAACGCGTCGAGCTTTCTGCGCACCGACGTAGTGGTGATGGGCATCGTGCTCATCGGTGCGATTGCGTGGATCTTCGACTTCGGCATGCGCGCGCTGGAACGGCGGCTCGTGCCGTGGAAGGGGCGTTGAAGGCGCGCCTTCCACGCAATCATCACAGCGAAGACAAGCGCGATGCGTTCCTCAAGCAGTCGTCGAAGCGCGTTTCTCGATGGACTGCGGCGGTCACAAGGCAGCTTCGCGAACCGAAAGACATCGTCCGCGAAGGCAAGGCGCGATTGCCTTCCTTCGCGAAGGACTTCATGCGGCTACGCGTGGTCAAGCCGAATCAATCGAACACGACCACCTGCCGAATCGCTTTTCCCTCATGCAGCAGGTCGAAGCCATGGTTGATCTCGTCGAGCTTCAGGCGTCCCGTGAGCAGCTTGTTCACGGGCAAGCGGCCTTGCGAATAGAGATCGACGTAATGGGGAATATCGCGTGACGGCACGCACGTGCCGATATAACTGCCCTTCAACGTGCGTTCCTCCGCAACGAGACTCACCGCCGGCAGCGGCCAGTTGGCGGTCGATGGCGGCAGCCCGGCGGTCACCGTCATTCCGCCGCGACGCGTGATGCGATACGCGAGATCGAGCGCGCGAATCGAGCCCGCGAATTCGAATGCGAATTCGACGCCGCCCGAACTCAGCGAGCGAATCTGTTCGAGCGCATTGTCCTGACCCGCGTTGACCGTATGCGTGGCCCCGAGCGCGCGTGCCTGTTCGAGCTTGTCGTCGGCCAGGTCGATGGCGATGATCTGCCGCGCGCCCGCCGCGTGTGCACCGATGAGCGCGGCGAGACCGACACCGCCCAGCCCGATCACCGCCACCGACGCACCGACTCGCACCTGCGCCGTATTGACGACAGCGCCGACGCCCGTGAGCACCGCGCAGCCGAAGAGCGCGGCATCGCCGAGCGGCACGGCGGGATCGATCTTCACGACCGAGCGGCGCGACACGGTCGCGTACTCGGCGAACACGGAGCAGCCGAGATGATGGTTGAGCGGCTCGCCCCCATGCGAAAGCCGCCGCTCGCCGGACAGCAGCGTGCCGGCGCCGTTCGCGGCCGCGCCCGGCTCGCACAACGCCGGCCGCCCTTCGGCGCACGGGGCGCAGTGTCCGCAACTCGGCACGAACACGACGACCACGTGATCGCCCACTTTCAAATCGGTCACGCCCGCGCCGAGTTCCTCGATGATGCCGGACGCTTCATGCCCGAGCGCCATCGGCATGGGACGAGGCCGGTCGCCATTGATGACCGACAGATCCGAGTGACACAACCCCGCCGCCGCGACCTTGATCAGCACTTCGCCCGGGCCGGGCGGCGCAAGCTCGACCTCTTCGATGCGAAGCGGCTTCGATTCCGCGTAAGGCGTGGCCGTACCCATCGCGTTCAGAACTGCTGCCTTGATCTTCATTTCGTCCCCTCGATGCCGCGGTTGCCGAGTTCTTCGACAAGCACGCGAATGTTTTCCGAATAGTCTACCGGCACGATCACGAGCTGCACGCCGCCGTCCTCGAACGCGCCCTCCAGCGCCGGAACCAGCCCTTCGGCCGATTCTACGCGCCGCCCTTTCGCGCCGTAGGCATCGGCATACTTGAGGAAGTCCGGATTGCCGAAGGTGAGGCCCCAGTCGATGAACTTGTCGACGGCCTGCTTCCAGCGAATCATGCCGTACGCGTCGTCCTGAATGATGAGCACCACGAGGTTCAGCTTCAGCCGCACCGCGGTTTCCAGCTCCTGCGAATTCATCATGAATCCGCCGTCGCCGCACACCGCCATCACGCGCCGCTCGGGGTAGAGCAGCGCGGCCATCATCGCGGATGGAAGGCCTGCGCCCATCGTCGCCAGGGCGTTGTCGAGGAGCAGCGTGTTGGCGCTGCGTGTGCGGTAACAGCGCGCGAACCAGATCTTGTACATGCCGTTGTCGAGCGCGACGATGCCATCGGCGGGCATGACTTCGCGCACGTCGTGGACGATCCGCTGCGGCGTCAGCGGAAAGCGCGATTCGTCGGCGCGGTCGAGCGTGCGCTTCAGAATGCCTTCGCGCAGCGGCGCCAGCGCACCCGCGCACGGCAACCTGCCTTCGACGCGCGCGGCGAGGCGCGACAGGCTCAAGCCCAGATCGCCGACGACTTCCGCATGCGGAAAGAACACCTGCTCGACATTGGCGGGCGTGTAGCCCACATGGATCACCTGCGGCCCCTTCGGTCCCATGAAGAACGGCGGCTTTTCGACCGTGTCGTGACCGATTGCGAGGATCAGGTCGGCGCGGTCGATCGCTTCGTGCAGATAGTCGCGCTCGCTGAGCGCGGCCGTGCCCATCCACAGCTCGGTGGCTTCGTCGTTGCCGATAGCCGCGACCGTGCCCTTGCCCATCTGCGTATTGAAGAACGGAATGCCGGTGCGGCGAATGAAGTCGGTCAACTGGCCCGCGAGCCGCGGCCGGTTGCTCGCCGCGCCGAACATGACGAGCGGCCGTTCGGCGTGCATCAGCAAGTTCGCGGCGCGTTCGATCGCGGCGTCGTGCGCGACGGGCAGTTCGACCGGATGCCTGGGAACGATGCCCACGTCGTCGCTCACTTCGGTGGCCGCCACGTCTTCCGGGAGTTCGAGATGCACGGGGCCGGGACGCTCTTCGGCGGCGAGCCGGAACGCGTCGCGTATGACCGTCGGAATACTCGCGCCGCTCACGATCTGACGCGATGCCTTGGTGAGCGGCTTCATCGTCGCCACGATATCGACGATCTGGAAGCGCGCCTGCCGCGAGGTCATGATGGCCTTCTGGCCGGTGATGAGGATCATCGGCATGGCGCCGAGTTGCGCGTAAGCCGCCCCGGTGACGAGGTTCAGCGCGCCGGGACCGAGCGTCGCCATGCACACGCCCGGCTGACCGGTCAGACGACCGTGCGTGGCCGCCATGAAGGCCGCCGACTGCTCATGGCGCGTCACGATGAGCTGAATGCTCGATTTGCGCAGCGATTCCACGACATCGAGGTTTTCCTCGCCTGGCACGGCGAAGATACGATCGACGCCTTCGTTTTCGAGCGCCCTGACAAACAGGTCGGATGCTTTCATTGGCAGTATCCTTGCAACGCGAGTTCGCGGGTCATTGCGCCGCGCTCGGTGAGAATGGTCGACAGGTCCATGATCTGCGGAAGGAAAATGCGCGGGTCCATTAGCCGGACCTGACGCACGATGGGCGCAAAGTCCATATGCGCGAGGATATCGCGTTCGAGATCGATACCCGGTGCGATCTCCGTGAGTTCGAGTCCCTCGGGCACGCGACGAAACACGCAGCGTTCGGTCACATACAGCACGGGCTGACCGCGCGCGGCCGCGAATTCGCCATTGAAAGTGATCTGTTCGACGCGCTCCACGAACTTTTTCTTCGCGCCTTCCACGATGATCGCGAGCCGCCCGCCTTCGATCTGCACCGTGAGTCCGCCCGCCGTGAAGGTGCCCGCGAACACCACGGAGCGCGCGTTCTGGCTGATGTTGATGAAGCCGCCCGCGCCGATGAGCCGCGCGCCGAAGCGGCTCACGTTGACATTGCCGCCGCGGTCCACTTCGGCCATGCCCAGGCAGGCGAGATCGAGACCGCCGCCATCGTAGAAATCGAATTGCTGATTCTGATGCAGGAGCGCATCGACATTGATGGCGGCGCCGAAATCGAGGCCGCCGAGCGGCATGCCGCCGATCACGCCTGGCTCGGCGGTCAAGGTCAGATGACTCAGCAAGTGCTCCTCGCCCGCGACAGCCGCCACCACTTCAGGCACGCCGATTCCGAGATTCACGACGCCGCCCGGCGGCAACTCGAACGCGCAACGGCGTGCGATCACCTTGCGCTCGTCGAGCACGGGGCTTTTCATCTCGCCGACCACGGCTTTCGTTTCGGCGGAGAACGCTGGGTCATAGACCGTGCCGTATGTCTGCGGCTGCGCGCCGGCGGACGCGAGCACGATGCGATCGACGAGAATGCCCGGCACCACCACCGCGCGCGGATCGAGCGTGCCGCTTGGAACGATCCGCTCCACTTGCGCAATCACCAGACCTTTGCCGTTATGCGCGGCCATGGCGATAGCTTGCGCGTCGAGCACGAGCGCTTCGCGCTCCATCGTGATGTTGCCGTCGGTGTCGGCCGTGGTGCCGCGAATCAGCGCCACGTCGAGCGGAAAGGCTTTGTAGAGCAGCCACGGTTTGTCATCGATCTCGATGACGCTGACGAGCTCTTCCGTCGTGCTCGCGTTGATCTTTCCGCCGCCAAGCCGCGGGTCGACGAACGTACCGATTCCGACTTGTGTGATCGTGCCCGCGCGATGCGCCGCGATATCGCGAAACAGATGCGACATCGTGCCGAGCGGAAGGTTGTAGGCTTCGATCAGGTCGTCGGTCGCCATGCGTGCGAGCTTCGGCACGAGCGACCAATGTCCGCCGATAGCGCGCCTGATGAGCCCCGGCAGCGCGATGCGGTTGAGTCCGCGCTCGCCGCCGTCGCCCGGTGCGGCGGCGAAAACGACCGTCAGATCGCGTGGCGTGGCCGAGCTTCGGAAACGTCGTTCCAGCGCGATAAGCAATTCATCGGGTGTACCGATGCCGACGAATCCCGAGCAGCAGACGGCGTCGCCGTCGCGGATCAGTCCGATCGCTTCGTCGGCGGTCGCAATCTTGTCTGTCATGGCGGGACCTCTCTAAGCCAGCAAAATCACCGGAGTGCTCCAGGCGTGGCCGCAATAAAAAGCCCGCTTAAGCGGGCGTTGGCGACGGATGTCACATTCCCGGAAACTTCACGCCGAATGTTTGGGGCTGGTGTTCAATAGCTCGATGCTGGCGTTGGTCGCACCAGTCACGCTATCCACCGTGCTCTCGCTTGCATCGAGAATGAGCTTGGGCGCAGCGCTTGCCGCATGCGCGGACGAGGCCACATCCGATATCGAAGCAATCGACTTTTGCACTTGCGACGAGCCTTGCTGCATGGCCGATTCGAACGCGCCCTTCATACCGGAACCGTATTGCTCGTACTGGCTGCGCGCTTCCTTGAAGATGTCGGCTTCCGTCTCACGAACGATCTGGAAGAAGTGACGCGCATAAGCGGCCGACTTTTCCGGCACTTCCGCGAACAGCGTCCACTGAAAACCCATGAAGTCGCCCGGTTTCACGTCCGAACCCGACGTGAGGACCGAGGCGCTTTCCTCGAACACAGCCTTGACCGTCTGCACATTCAGATCGGCAAGCTGTTGAAGTCCCATCGCATAGCGCTTCGTGATGCCGAAAAACGCTTCGAGTTGTGCCGTTGCCGCCGGTGCCGATGATTGAAGAATAGGAAACATTGTCCGCTCCATAAAGAGGTACGTGCGAGCCGATCCGTGGGTACGGCGCCCGTTTTGTTGCATTGCAACAATGAGTCCATCATACGGGAGTGGTCGCATGCGTCAAGCAAAGTTTTTGTGATCCTTCGGTTTCCTGATGTTTTCCATCGGCGACACCGTTGAAGCGATTCGGGCAAGGTGCGTCAAGTCGAATGAACCGGTTTTGGCGCGCTTCGGAGTGGATGCTGCTTTTCTTTCCAAAGCGTTGGGACAAAGTAATGGTGTTATCGTGTATTCACAAGCATCGATGGTTCCAGGCCCCGATGTTGCTGGAACAAGTTATCTCATGCTGGCATGCAACAAGAACGTCTTCATCCGATGCATACATCAGGTGAATGGCGGCGCTTGGCGAAGCTGGCAAAATCTCCTGGGTCGTGTCGAAGGTTGAGGCGTTCGGTTGATCGCCCTAGTACGCCCGTTAATCCTTTGGACCCACCTCCATGAAGCTCCGCGTCGGTTTTCAATTGACCTATAACTGCACTCAGGCCACGCCTGCGGTGCTCATGCTCAACACGCATCCTTCCATGTCGGACAAGGTCGTCGTTGCCGATCGCATTACGTTCGATCCGCCGCTCGCGTTCACGCACTATTACGACGGCTTCGGCAATCTGTGCACGCGTATCGTGACGCCGTCTGTGGGTCCGCTCGTCGTGGCGACCGAAGGCGTGCTCGAAGTGCCCGATACGCCGGAAAGCTATCCCCTGGAAGATGGTCAACTCCCGGTCGAACAACTTCCCGACGAGTGTCTACAGTTTCTGCTGGGCAGCCGCTATTGCGAAACCGACTTGCTTTCCAACTTCGCGTGGCAACGGTTCGGCGGACTGCCGCAAGGGCGAACCCAGGTGCTCGCCATCTGTGATTACGTGCACGCACACATCAAGTTCGACTACAAGACGGCACGGCCCACGCGCACGGCTTCCGAAGCGCATCAGGAAGGCATCGGCGTGTGCCGCGATTACGCGCAACTGGCGGTGGCGCTCTGCCGCGCCCTGAACATTCCGGCGCGGTATTGCACCGGCTATATCAGCGACGTGAACCTGCCGCCGCCTTATGCGGACCAGGATTTCTGTGCATGGTTCGAAGCCTATCTCGGCGGAACCTGGCAGACTTTCGATCCGCGCAACAACGCACCGCGCACTGGCCGTGTACTCATGGCGCGCGGCCGCGATGCGACCGACGTGCCTATCAGCATGACCTTCGGGAGCGCGGCCCTGGTCGACTTCAAGGTGATTTGCGAGCCGTGCGAATGATCTTCGCGTCCACCTTTAGAACGCCCACGAATCGTCCGTTATGAAAGCGTTTCACTGCACCGACTGCGGACATCTCATCTTCTTCGAAAACGTTCAATGCGAACGCTGCGGGTCGATGCTCGGCTTCATTCCGGAAACGGGCGAGATGAGCGCATTCGTCAAGCTGAAGGGGCCTCGGTGGGAAGCGAAGCCGGCGGACAGCGACGTTCGCTATAAGCCGTGCCACAACTATTCGGTCGAAAAGGTTTGCAACTGGATGGTGCCGGAAGACTCGCCGGACCCGTTCTGTCATTCTTGCCGTCTGACCGCCGTAATCCCGAATCTGAAAGCGCCGCGCCGTCGTTATTACTGGGCCAGACTCGAAGCCGCGAAGCGTCGTTTGCTGTACACGCTCGCCGTGCTGGGATTGCGCGTCGACACGCGCAAGGAGCATCCTGAAACCGGGCTCGAATTCGAGTTTCTCGAAAGCCGCCGAGGCAAAAAGGTTTTGACGGGCCATCATAGCGGCCTCATCACGATGAACATCGCCGAGGCAGACGACGTGCGCCGCGAACGCGTGCGCATCGCCATGCGCGAGCCCTACCGGACCTTGCTCGGTCACTTCAGACACGAGATCGGCCATTACTACTTCGATCGCCTCGTGGTGGGCGCGCGGCGAACGGCGTCGTTCCGCACGCTCTTCGGCGATGACCGGGCGAGTTACAGCGAAGCGCTTTCGCGCCACTATCGCAACGGCGCGCCTGCCGACTGGGCGACGAATCACGTCAGCGCCTACGCGACCATGCATCCCTGGGAAGACTGGGCGGAAACCTGGGCGCACTATCTTCATATCGTGGATACCACCGGCACCGCGCGCGCATGCGGCATCAACATCGCGCCGGTGAGCCGCAAAGGTCCTAACTTCGCCGCGCAAGTGCTGCCTCACTCGCCGAGTTTCGAATTGCTGATGAAGCAATGGACGATGCTGACGTACGCCATGAACAGCCTTAACCGAAGCCTCGGCATGCCGGACCCGTATCCGTTCACGCTCGCACCTGGCGCCGTGAAAAAGCTGAGGTTCATCCATCGTCTGATCGAGGCGCAGAGCCTCGAGCATGAACACGATCGCGTGGAAGCAAACTCGCCCTGAGTCCGCATTGACGGACATGGATAGGTCAACGCGGCGCTAAGTGTTCTTCGCCCGCCGCGCGACACCCTCAAGCAGATCCCACCTATTTGCTCCCGACCGCATGCGCGAACCTTCGTCCATGCCGGTTCAAGCCAACTCCGGCACTTCGTGGGAATGGTGATTGCACCTACAAGTTGGCCAGCACGCGTTGCTCACTAGACGTGCCTGTTATGGCTTCCTAAATTCTTTTGGATACCGCTATGCGCCTGCTTACTACACAATATGGTCTACCCCGCGTCTCATGGGGTGCCGTCATCGCGGGAGTCATCCTCTCGCTGATCGCGTACCTCATGTTGACGGTGCTCGGAACCGCTATCGGGGCATCGGTGCTGTCGCCACTGACTCAGCCCGATCCATCACGCGGCTTCGCGTTCGGCTCCGGCGCCTACATGATCGTGATGACGGTCATCGCCGTGTTCATCGGTTCCTATTTTGCAGGGCGTTGCGCGCCGGTTCTTGGCTGGCTGCATGGCCTGCTTGCATGGGCCGTGATGATCATCGCGATGGCATACGGCGCAACGTCGCTCGTCGGCAGCGCAGTGAGTGCGGCAGGCAGCATCGCATCGACCGGTGCGACGGCTACCGCCGCGGCCAACCCTTCGGCCGCAAGCGGCACGATGCTGGGTTCGCTCAAGGCGCAGGTTCAAGGCGCGGTTGCTTCTGCAACGGCCGCTGCATCCGGCCCGCAAGCTGAAGCCGATGCACGTCAGGCCGCCGATACCGCCGCACGCGGCGTCGCCCGCGCTTCGTGGTTCTCGTTCGCTGCACTTCTCGTCGGCGCGATCATCGCGATCGTGTCGGGTGGTGCGGGATTCCGTCACCAACCGCCGTTCGAGGATGCAAGCGGCAGCGCTCCCGATGACGTCGCCTTGCGCGCCGGTGCCGCAGGACGCCTTACGCCGGACAACCGTGTCACACGCTAAAAGCCCTATCCGACTGATCCACGAAACTTGGAGCCGCGCATGAGCACGCAGAATCGAACGGCGACAGGTGTCGTGGAAACGTCGACGTTGACCGCCACTGAAGAACGTCTGCACGTATCGACGGAAACGCTCGAAACCGGCATGGTGCGCGTTCGTGTCGTGACGCACACCGAGTCGCGCGAGGTGCCCGTCGTTCTGCGCAACCGCACGGCACAGATAGAACGCATTGCCCTCAATCGTTTCGTGGACGCGGAGTTTGCGCCGCGCCATGAAGGCGACACGTTGGTCGTGCCCGTGTTCGAGTACGTGCCCGTGACCGAACTGAGGCTGATGCTCAAGGAAGAAATCCGCATCACCACTGTAGTGACCGAAAAAAATGACGTGCACAGAGCCGAGTTGCAACGTCAGGAAGTCGTCGTGGAAAGGCGCGCTGGAACGGTTGGAGACTGGATTGCGGACCCCGCGATACCGTCCTCGGGCTCGGGCAAGACATCTTCCTGAGCCGTTCTTCGAAGCAACGTCTGGCCGCCATTCAAATCACTCAAATCTACCCGGAGCAAAACATGACTCAAGCAATCGTTGGTGTATTCGATTCGTTTCAGCAAGCCGAAAGCGCGGTCGCGCGTCTCGTAGAAGGCGGTCTGGACCGCGCCGACATGGAAGTGCACGCCAGTGACGAGACGAGCGGCGCGGAACGTCCCGTGGTTGCAGATCGACCCGCTTCCGCCGCCACGGAAGAAGTCGGCATCGTCGGCAAGATCGAGAATTTCTTCGGCAACATGTTCGCTGGCGACGACCGGTCGGAAGACATCGGCAACTATCAGGAAGCGGTTCGTCGCGGTGGCGCGTTACTCACGGTCAACGTGAAGGAAGAATCACAGGTGCCGCTCGTGCGTTCGACGATGCACGAGGCGGGCGTCGTGGATATCGACGAACGCGTGGCGCATTGGAAAAGCGGCGGTTATGCGGGCTTCGATGCATCCGCAAAGCCGTTGACTTCGGATGAAGTGCTGGCCGATCGCCAGTCATTTGCGGTGACGCGTGAGTCGCTCGAAGTCGGCAAGCGCGAAGTCGAAACCGGCGGCGTGCGCGTCTATTCGCGCGCCACTGCAACGCCTGTCAGCGAGACCGTCAATCTGCGTGACGAGCATGCGACGATCGAGCGCCGTCCGGTCGACCGGCCCGCCACGGCCGCCGACCTGAAGGAAGGCTTCGTGGAAATTCGCGAGACGGCAGAACACGCCGTCGTCGCGAAGACCGCGCATGTCGTCGAGGAAGTCGTCGTGGGCCGGCAGGCAACCGAGCGCACCGAGACGATCAACGAGACACTGCGCGGCACGGATGTCGAAGTCGAACACGTCGAAGCCAAGAGCGTCGACCCGGTGCGTGCGATCGACGGCGTGAGCCCGGTTGCGCCTGTCAAGCCGACCTCGCATTGAGCCCGCGCGACTGACCGACGAGGAAACGCCGGCGCCGGGCTTCGTCAGCCGGCGTGCATCCACTGCAAGACCTGCCGCCAGTCCGCCTGCGTCATGACGCCGAACCAGTCGTCATGATCGGCGGTCGGCAGGAGCATGAAACGCGCGCGTTCGTGTTCGTTTGCGAAGCGGCGCGCGTGCACCACCGGGATCAGCGTATCCAGTTGCGCGCCCACGATCACGAGCGGGCCATCGTAATGCGACACGGCGGCGACGGAATCGAAGCCGTCGTGCAGCATCCAGCGGATCGGAAAAATCGGATATTTTTCGGCGGCGACGTCGGCGAGCGAGTCCCACGGCGTGATCAAAACGACGCCCGCGAGCGCTGCTTCATTGCCCTTCACGACCTGCGCGGCCATGCCCGCACCGAGCGACTCCCCGACGAGATAAAGCGGCCCGCGCCACTGCGCGATGGTGGCCGCCAACGCTTCCCGCGATGCGGCCAGCGCCGCCTTCATCGTGCGCTCTCCCGGGCGTCTGCCGTGCCCCGGATACTCGACGATCACGATCCTATACCCGTCGCGCACGAACACGTCGGCGAGCGGCAATTTGGTGTCGGCCGACTCCTCGTTACCGTGATAAACCATGACCGTCCCGCGCGGTTCGCGCCCGGCCGGAGTGACGACATAGCCCGCGAATTGGTCGCGCACTTGCAACAGGTCGATGCTTGCACCGGCGTGCGGGACTGTGCGAAGATCCGGCGCGCTCGGAGTGGAAGGCAGAAGCATCCGGTCCTGCACCATAAAGAGCGTCAGCGCCGCAAGCAGATAAGCGGCGATGGCAAAGCGTAGACCGTGGGACAGCAGGGGCATGCGAATTCTCTCGTTCGACATCATCAAGCTTTTTCAGACGTTGAAAGCATAATCATTCCAGCGCCCGCGCGCCGCGAAAGCCCGTTATGCCTCACATGGCATTAAAGTCGCGCGCCGGAACGCCGATACCACGAGGACAGTCACACGCCTCGTGCAATAGCATGCATATCAGTAATTCTCGCCGATGGGCGCCGCGCGGCGGCAAACGATGGATCATCGCGGCAAGCGCGCTTTTCACCGCCGCACTCATCCGCACGCTGCTGCACCCGCTGCTTGGACCCGTCATGCCCGGAACGGCGTTTCTCATTGCCGCCGTTCTCGTCGAGTATTACTGCGGTCTTGCGCCGGCGGTTTGCGTGATGCTTGCCGGACTATGTATTGCCGACTTTCTCTTCGTGCCGCCCTATGCGCGCATCGAGGACTTCGACCGCGCGGATATCAAGCTGCTCGTGTCGTATCCGTTGATCACTATCGTCATGATGACGCTCGTCGAGCGGCTCAAGCGCGCGCAGTATCGCGCCGAGTTGCTCGCTTCGGTGGCGCAGTCGCGCTATGAAATGCTCTTGCGTCACGACAACGAACGCCTCATCACGCGCCGGGCGACCGAGGAAATGCACCGGATGCTCCAGCACGTCACGCAATACAACCGTTCGCTGATTCTCATCAAGGCGCTCGATTCGACGACGCGCGTCTCGCCCGCCAATTTCGTCGCGGCGGCGAATTCCCCAGTTATCGACGATGACGCGCCGCGCGCCGGCATCGCATATGGCGCCAAGCATGCCGATGCCCACGGCGAAGATATTGCCCGCGTCAGCGATGCCCTTCTGCCGGGGCTTCACCGTATCCGGTTCCAGTCGGACGAGCAGGACTGGCGGCCCGTCGAATGTGTTTGCGAGCGCTTCGCCACGCCATCCGGCGATTATCTCGTCCTCCGTTCGGCTGCCTGACCATGAACATGCCTTACTTTCCCCCCGCCCAGAACCGGGATCACGCGGTCCTGCTGCTGCACGGCCTGTCAAGTTCGCCGCTCGAATTGCGCTTTCTCGCCCGCTATCTCGGTGAAGAGGGTTTCGCAACGCACACGCCGGAGTTGCCCGGATACAGCGCGGGCGCCGGACACGCTTCGATGGAAGAGTGGCTGCGCGCGGCCGTGGCGGAATTCGACGCGTTGGCGGCGCGGCATCGGCACGTTTCGGTGTGCGGCCTGTCGATGGGCGCGGCGCTCGCCGCCGCGGTCGCCCATGAACGCCCTTCCGCGCGCGCCCTGCTGTTGCTCTCGGTCACGCTCGACTATGACGGCTGGGCCATCCCGTGGTGTCGATTCCTGCTCGACTGGGCGTACTACACGCCGTTGCGTACGCGTTATCGCTACCGCGAGCACGAGCCTTATGGTCTGCGCAATGAAGCGCTGCGCACGAAGATCGCCCGCGCGATGCAAAAAGGCGAGATCAGCGAAGTCGGCCCGGCATCCATTTCGATGCCCGCGCTGCACGAGGCCAGCCGTCTCGCGGCATCGGTGCGTGGCAAGCTGAAGCGCGTCACGAGCGACTGCCTCGTCATTCACGCTATCGACGACGAGACCTCGAGCCCGCACAACGCGCGATTCGTCGCGGCAAACGTAGGCGCCTCTTTCTTGCGGACCATCTGGCTCGACGACTCCTATCACATGATCACGTCCGACAACGAGCGCGAAGTGGTGGCTCGCGAATGCACGATGTTCCTGCGCGAGAGCGCATCTGCCTGCGACTCCACCGATGGCACAGGTCCCGTGATGTCGCGTGCCCTGGCGCGTCGGCTCCGGCAAACGGCTGCAGGCGCGAAGAGAGCATGAAGCGCGCGCAAACATTCATCGCGCGCACCTGCGTGGCGCTTGCGGCCGTGCTCGCATTTGGACCGGCACACGCCGCCGACGCGGACACGCAAACGAATGGTGACTGGAAAATCTCGATCGGGCCCGGACTGTACGTGTTCCCCGAATTTCCGGGATCGTCGCGGATCAAGGTATTTCCCTTGCCCGTGCAGGATATTTCCTGGCGCGACCGTATCTTTTCGCAAGGTCCGGACGTGCTCGGCGTCAACGTGCTGCGCGGGGAGAACTACCATGCAGGCATGTCGGTGAGCTTCGACTTTCAGTCGCGATCCTCGTCCGATGACGCGCGACTCGACGGCCTGCCCAACGTGCACTACGGACCGAAGCTGCGACTATTCGCCGATTACACGTACTGGGCCTTCACCGGATCGACAGCCGTTTATCAGGACATCGGCGGCACCGGGCAAGGACTCACCGCGATGGCGGATCTCTATGTCTCCGCGCCCATCGGCAAATTGCTGCTGTCGGCGGGGCCGGGGCTGACTTGGGCCAATGGCGCTTATACGCGCACGTTCTTCGGCGTTTCACAACCGGAAAGCGTGGTGTCCGGATTGCCGCAATACTCCACCGGCTCGGGCCTGCGCGACGTCCACTTCAATCTGGCCGCGAATTACACGATCTCTTCGCACTGGTCGGCCAACCTGGTCGCAGTCGTTGGCCGGCTCGAACGCTTCGCTGCCGGCAGCCCGATTACAGAACGCAGGTTGGATGTGAACGGAATGGCTTCGGTCGCATATCGCCTCTGAACGCAATCTATCAACCTGATTACATACAGATTCGAAAGAGCTTGAGATATCAGACCTCATGCGCTTGCTTTAGAAATAAACTCCGCGCATTAGTAAGACGTGAACTTGACGTCCCTTACGTTCCATCGCAACGTGCGTTAGCGCACAAAACCAGCCACGTCGCTGGCCATACTTGACCCACGTGACCTTCTTCACGTCTGAAAGGCTGCGATTTTCATCGCGACTTATTCAGTAGCTGCATTATTTTGAATATGGCACATTGTGCGTGCCCTGCTTCGCCAAAACGGAATGAATATCTAATTCACGATGATCGCGAACGCCTTCAAAAATTGGATGCCCGACGAACTCTTCCTCCGTCTGCAGCATCGCAGGAAGATCGGGCGATTCCCGAGTCTTGCAAATCCCGAAACCTTCAACGAGAAAATGCTCCGGCGCAGTCTGAACCCGGACGCGCGCTTTACCGATCTGGCCGACAAGCTCATTGTGCGTGACTTCGTCAGGCGCGTGATCGGCGAAGAACATCTGATTCCGCTGCTCAAGGCGTCTGAGCTCTTCACCGAAGAGGATTTCGAGGCGTTGCCCGACTCCTTCGTCATGAAGGCCAATCACGGCAGCGGCTTCGTCAAGATCGTCCGCGACAAAGCGGAAACGAGTTATCAGGAACTGAGGACGCTTGCCGACCGGTGGCTTGCAACCGACTTTTCCAGAACCGGGCGCGAGCGGCATTACCGCGCGATTCAACCGCGGCTGCTTTTCGAAGCCCTGCTTCTCGATGAACAAGGCAACATTCCCGCCGATTTCAAGATCCACTGCTTCAATCCCGAAGAGGGACCTTCCAAGCTGTTTGTCCTGCTGATCTCCGATCGCTATACGGGCCATCCGCGCGGGGATTTCTTCGATGAATCGTGGAACCACCTCGACATCAGGATCGGACACTATCCGCGTAGTGCGACGCCTTGCGAGCGCCCGGCCAACCTCGACGCGATCCTCGCCAAGGCGAGAGCGTTGTCGGCATCCTTCGACTATGTGCGCGTGGATCTTTATGCACCCGACTGCAAGATCTTCTTCGGCGAAATGACCTTCACGCCGGGCGGTGGACTATATCCCCTCTTCCCGGACAGCGTGGATTATCAGTGGGGGCAAATGTTGCAGGCGGCGCCTCTGTTATCCACGCCGAAAATGTCGACGCGGACGATCGGGTGAATCGGCGTGTGTGCGGTTGTCGAAACGCTGACACCGCCCGCATTGGTCACTCAGGCGTGACGTGAACACACTGAGCCATCGGTTCACGTCACGTCACATCGTTTCCCTAAGGCTCTTCCTCTTGAACAACGTCGCGTCCGCGGTTGCGTTGCATTTCGCAAGCCTTCGCTACCCGAAGCGTTCGTGCGTTATCGATGGTTCAAGATTTCGATCACGCTCTCTGCATTGTCTTTACGACGCATTCACGTTTTTTCATATTGCCGCCTCACAAAGCGCCGTTAAGGAAAAGCGTTTGCGCAACTCTGTAGTTCGAGAAGCGACCTGCAAATCCCCGCCGAATTCGTTCAGACTCGAAGTGTTCCGCGTAGTCCCTGGCGTCAACGCAGTCATCGCTTAACGCAGGTCTCGAGGGCTCTCGACCGCGCCTCTGGTCAAGGCAGCGCAGGCATCCTTTCGCCTTCGATTTATTAGTTCGCATTCCTACTATGTTTAAAGAATGGCGATTTTATCGCAGAGTAATTGGAGTTTTCCGCGAGAAGGCGGATTAGCATATTCGATGATTGATCGACGTAGATTTTTAGCTAGCCTGGGCGCGTTGTCCGGAACCTATACATTGGCCGCCTGCGGAGGCGGAAGCGAAAGCGACGTACCGAACTCGACATCGAGCGCTTCCGGGCGGTCCAGACAACTGAATCCCACTGCAAGAGCGGAGTCGCAAGGCCCATCGCCGGATGGCACGACCATTCCTGACGCAACCGCGATCGTGGACAAACGCGGCTCCGTCTGGACGGTGAATAACGGCGTCGTATTTCAGAACGACACGGCAATATCCATTGCCAACGTTTTGATGCTTCTCTGGTCGGGCGGCAAGATCTATCAGAGAAACACGAGCGGGCAATTCTATGTGTGGTCGAATGATTGGCTACTTTGCCGGGACCCGCGCACACCGCTCGCAGCGCAATCCGGCATGTTCTTCGGCATGAACGGTCATTACGATTATCTCTACACACCCGCGCAAACCATCGCTATTTTGAATGGCATGGGTTGCAGTATCTATCGGCTCGGGTGCAATGAGACGTCGGCTGAACTCAGACCTGTCGCAAGGATGGCGAGGGCCATGAACGGAACGGGCATCGAACTGTTCTGTCTGATTCAACAAGGATTGACGGATGACTGGGGTAACCTGTTCGGGAGCGAGGCCGCGGCATACGCCAAGGCCTACAGCACAGGCGTGACGGTCGCGAGCACGCTGAAGCCCTACGGCGTGACGATGTACGAATGCGGCAACGAACTCACGCGCCGAGCTCAGACTGTAATCGACTCGAATCGCGCCGGAACGGATGTCGCCGACTTCAACAACGATAACTGGCCGGTCATGCGCGGCGTCATGCGCGGTTTGATCGACGGCGTGAAGGCCGCGCAGCCCGACGCCATGTGCGGCATCAACTTCTGCGTGGCGGATATCGGTGCGTCGGACGCGTTATGGGAAGGCAATCAGCCGGACGGCACGAGCGGTCATCCCGTAGTCCGCTGGGACATGACGACATGGCATAACTACGAAGTCTATGGCGATTTGTTCGATATCGGTTCGGATGGCGCGGGCCCGCACTTCGACCTGCCGCAATACTGCAAGGCGCGTTACGGCGTTCCCTTCATGATTACCGAGTGGAATGCCAATCCCGAACAAAGCGACGACTACCGGAGCGCGTTCGTGCAGTCCCGATTGCAATCGTTCTACGACGCCCGCAAGACGCACAACATTCAATCCACCATGTATTACGTGCTCGACAGCGGCGACCACACCTTCGGCATCATGCACAACAGCGTGCCGATCTTGCCGACGTATCTGAGCTTCGTGAATTTCGTCCGCTCGCATGCGGATTTCTGATACCGCGCGAGACCGCATCACGTTGCGATCTCGCGCGCTTCGCCCGCGCGCGCCTCGACCAGAATGGCCTCCAGTTCCGCGTGCAACGTGCGGTTGTTGAAGTTCGTTTCGATAGTGTGCCGCGCGGTCGCGCGCATCTTGTCGGTGTCGATCTGTCCTTTGGCGATTTTTTCGAGCGCGGCGGAAATGCTCGGCCCCGAACGCTCGTCGACGAGCACGCCGGTCTCGCCATCCACCACGAGCTCGGGAATGCCGCTATGACGCGTTGCGACGACGATCGCGCCGGTAGCCATCGCTTCCATGATCGACACCGGAATGCCTTCCATGTCGCCGTTGGCGGCCGTCACGGACGGCAGCAGAAACACGTCGGTGCGCTTTAGTTCCGCGAACACTTCGTCCTGTGCGCGCGCGCCGAGAAAGTTGACCGGATTGCGGTTATTCGCGGCCATCGCGCGCAAGTCGGCCTCAAGTGGGCCGTAGCCGATCACGTTGTATTCCACGGGCAGGCTGCAATCGCGAACGCCGGCAATCGCGTATTCAAGGCCTTTTTTCTCGACGAATCTTCCCACGCTCAGCACTTTGAGCGGGCGTCCGGGCTTTTGCTTGTCGGTGGCAAGCGGCAATTGCTCGACATCCACTCCCACGTGATGCACGAGCGTCCGCGATGCAGGCGCGCCCCAGTCGATCAGGCGCATCCGCCAGAATTCGCTGACCGGCAGCGACAGCGACCCCCTTCCGAAGAGCTGCTTGTAGTGCGGCAGATAACGCTTGACGAGCGCTTCGTCGCTCATGTCGAAGCCATGAAAGACGGTGGAGATAGGGCCTTCGAAATAGCCCGCATCGCGCAGATACATGGCGCGCACGCCGAGGGGACCGAAATGTGCGATTACCGCGTCGAAACTTTCGTGCGACATTGCTCCGCCGCCCGAGAGGTCGAACAGGGTCGAGCGGCAACCGGATGTCGCCGCGCGCCAGGCCACGCCAATGCGTTTGCGTCCTTCCGGCGTTGAGAGTGAACTCAGTCCGAAGCGCGCCAAATGCGCAATGCGTGCCGCCGTGCCCTGTTTGCGACGAAATATGCGTAATTCGATCTGGCCTTTGAGCGGATCGTCGGCGCCTTCGTCATAGCGCGCGGCAAGAACGACCACATGATGTCCTCGTTCCGCGAATCCCGCGATCTGACGGACCACGAAGGTTTCCGATGCAACAGGATAGCTGTCGACAACAAACGCGATTTTCATGCGCCTCTCCGCTTCCGCATCATTTTTCATGATGCGGGTACGCTAGTAAGGGGGACGAATCAAATGGTGTGCACGCTTGCCATGCCTTGTTGTCCACACCTGCCCATCGTTCGATAGTGCTCAGGCCAGCATAGTCCAAAATGCCACGCATTGTTGCTCTGCCGCTGGCGCTTCGTTCATCGGTGCCTTTATCTTTGCGCGTCGATGCGCAATTACGCACACCGATGGATTATGCTTTCATCGCGGCAAGTTCCAGACCATGTTGAAACGAAGGCGTGACTCACGCCTTAAGGCCGACAACATGAGCAAACAATTTGCCAGACCGTCGAACGCAACATACTCGCGCACACGTCAACGCTCGCGATCGCTTAAGGGATGAACGAAGCAGCCACTGGTTAAATTCCACACGTTATGTATTTTTCGTGGAATATATGCTGATTATTCGTCTGGATATTGTAAAAAGGCACCGGGACGGTTCGCTTGGGCCTCTTAACGGACGCGCACCTATCGCCTGCGACCGAGCATCGACATACCCGCAAACTGTGCCGCGTCGCCAAGCGCTTCTTCAACGCGAATCGCCTCGTTCCACTTGGCCATGCGTTCCGAGCGCGAGAACGAGCCGACTTTGAGCTGGCCCGCATTCCAGCCAACGGCAAGATGCACGATGGTCGTATCCTCCGTCTCACCCGAGCGCGCCGATACGATCGTGCCAAACCCCGCGTTCTTTCCCGCTTCCAGCGCCGCATGCGTCTCCGTCACCGTACCCGCCTGATTCAACTTGATGAGGACAGCGTTGACATCGCGTTGCTCGGCGGCCTTTGCGATGCGCGCCGCGTTCGTCACGAGGTAATCGTCGCCGATCACCTGCACGCGTTCTCCCACGGCTGCCGTGAATCGGCGCAAGCCGGCCGCATCGTCCTCGCTCAACGGGTCTTCCATCGACACGATCGGGTAACGGTCGCACCATCGGAGCATCAGTTCGCACATGGCGTCGCTGTCGAGCTCGCGGCGCTCCAGGCCGAGCTTGTAACGCCCGCCCGAGCCGAATTCGGATGCGGCGATATCGAGCGAAATGGCGACTTGCTCGCCCGGAACGAACCCCGCTTCTTCGATAGCCGCGACGAGCGTATCCAGCGCCGCTTCGTTGCTCTCGAACACGGGCCAGTGCCCGCCTTCGTCGGCGACACCGGCAAGATGACCACGCTTCGCCATGATCCTGCCCGCAGCCAGATAGACCTCGGCGGTCATCTCCAGCGCTTCGTCGAAACTTTTCGCGGATGGCGCCATGACCATCAGGTCCTGAATATCGATACGCCGGCCAGCATGCGCGCCGCCGCCGAAGATCTGGATTTCCGGGATCGGAACGCTGACGGTTCGGCCGTTGGCGACATAAGCCCACAGCGGCTGCCGACGGTCTGCCGCCGCGGCATGCAGAACCGCAAGCGACGTCGCGACCAACGCATTGCCGCCAAGCCGCGATTTGTCCTCGGTGCCATCGAGTTCGATCAGACGCGCATCGATTTGCGTCTGCCCGAGCGCATCCATGCCGATCAGCGCCGCCGCGATTTCATCGTCGATACCGCGTAACGCATCGCTCACGCCGAAGCCGCCCAGCGCGGCCGCCCCGTCGCGCCGATCCACCGCCTCGAAACGCCCGCGAGAAGCACCCGCCGGGGCCATGCCGCGTCCTTTGGCGCCGCTTGCCAGCGTCACTTCCACTTCCACGGTCGGACGTCCGCGCGAATCCCAAATGCGGCGGCCGTGGACGGATGCAATCGCGCTGCTCATATTCAGACTCCCGCGGGTTTATCGATGGATGCCGCCTCGTTCCAGCGCTTTCGCCATTGCGCAAGGGAATCGACCGGTTCGATGAGAAGACCGCGCGCAAGTTCGCGCACCGCCTGTATGTCGGCTGGATCTTGCAGGTACTCGACGGGCGATTTGCCATCGACCCGCGCGAGCAACAACGCCGGCAAGAGCCGCGCGCAACGCAGATCTATCCGTTCCGCCGGTTCCCAATCGACAGCCGCCAGATATCGACCGCTCAGGGCGTCGAAGCTTCCGGCATAGCGTTCACGCCAATGCGGATTGAGAAAGCTCTTCAGGACGAGGTGATTCAGGCAGAACGCGAGGTCGAAGGCCGGATCGCCGTAGGTTGCGCATTCGGCATCGAGAAAGACGGGGCCGTCGGCACCGCATAGGATGTTCTTCGGGCTCACGTCGCCATGAACCAGCGCGATGCGCGCAGCCGAAACCGAATCCGCCAGATCGCCGAGTGTGTTCGCCAGGTCGGGATGACGCGCGGCTGTCGCCCGCAGATAAGGCTCGATGCGGATGGACTCGAAGGTATCGTGATTCGCGAACTGCACCGCGAGCGCAGCCGAACCCGCGCTTCGCTCATGAATCTGCGCGAGAAGGAAACCGACTTGCGCGGCGAAGGTGTCGTCGATCCCGCCTTTCAGCAGCTTCGCCTTCCAGACGGAGTTATGTTCCGCAGGAAGATACGCCATCGCGAAGCAGCCGAGCGGCGCGTCTTCGAACAGAAGCGCAGGCACCGCGTGCGGCAGCCAGGTCGCGACACAGCGCAGCCACGCGGCTTCGGCGGCATTGCGGCTGACGGGCGCATGCCAGTCCGCCGCGACCTTGAGCTTGCCGAGCGCGCGCTTGATGCAGAACGTAGCGCGGCGCGCATCGACGCGCCAGATATCCGAAGACACGCCACCCGTCAGGCGCGTGAAGCGCGGTTCTTCATCGGCATCGAGCAGGCGATGCTGGCGCAACGCGTCAACAAGGTGCGCGAGGTCGGTGGCTTCGGTCATCGAATGTCGGCCGGGCGTTTGGCGAGTTCGGCAAAGTAGGTCCCGGCCTCATGTTATGGGATCGCGCGAGCAGGTGCAACGCGGATGGTAAAGTCACCAGACCATCACATCCGAGGACCGCATATGCGTCTCTTGCTCGCACTCATCCTTCCGTGGCTGCAGTTCTTCACGATCGGCCGACCGATTGCCGGCATCATCTGCCTGCTTCTTCAGATCACGTTGATTGGCTGGATTCCCGCCGCGATCTGGTCGGTCTATGCGCTCAGTCAGTACAACACCGAGAAGAAAATCCAGCGCGCCTTCGGAGCGCGCGGCTGACAGGCAGAACGCGCGGGCGTCAATGGGAATGGCGCGGAACATCGGCGCCACGGCATCCCACGAGAAAGTCGAAATCGCAGCCCTGATCGGCTTGCAAAACGTGATCGATGTACAGCTTGCCGTAGCCGCTCGTGTTCTCGCCCGCTTTGCGCGGTTCTTCCGCCCAGCGGGCGAGACGCGTCCTCAGCGTCTCGTCGCTGATGTCCAAATGCAGGCGCCCCGCGAAGCAGTCCATCTCGATCCAGTCGCCTTCTTCCACCACCGCGAGCGGACCACCGGCGCGCGCTTCGGGCGCTACATGCAGCACCACCGTGCCGTAAGCCGTGCCGCTCATGCGGGCGTCGGAGATGCGCACCATGTCGGTCACGCCCTGCGCCAACAGCTTCGGCGGCAAGCCCATGTTGCCGACTTCGGCCATGCCCGGATAACCCTTCGGGCCGCAGTTCTTCATGACCAGGATCGAATCGGCGGTGACGTTCAATTCGGGATCGCCGATCCTCGCCTTGTAGTCGTCGAAGTTCTCGAACACGACCGCCCGGCCGCGATGCTTGAGCAACGCCGGCGTCGCGGCGGACGGCTTGAGCACCGCGCCGTTCGGCGCGAGATTGCCTCGCAAAATGCACAGCGCGCCGTCTTCCACGAGCGGGCGGTCGAGTGGACGAATCACCTCGGCGTCGTGGATGGGCGCGTCTTTCGTGTTGTCCCAGAGTGAGCGGCCGTTGGCCGTCAGCGCGTCGGGATACGGCAGCAAGCCCGCTTCCCCCAGACGCCGGATCACGCCGGGCAAACCGCCCGCGTAGTAAAACTCTTCCATCAGAAAGCGTCCGGACGGTTGCAAGTCGACGAGCGTCGGCGTGCCGCGGCCGATGCGCGTCCAGTCGTCGAGTTCCAGGTCCACGCCGATACGGCCGGCAATCGCCTTCAGATGGATGGTCGCATTCGTCGATCCGCCAATGGCCGCGTTGACGCGAATCGCGTTTTCGAACGCCTGCCGCGTGAGGAGTTTCGAGAGCCGCAAGTCGTCGAGCGCCATCTCCACGATCCGCATGCCCGACATGTGCGCGAGCACGTAGCGCCTGGCATCCACCGCGGGAATTGCCGCGTTGTGCGGCAAGGTCACGCCGAGCGCTTCGGCCATGCACGCCATGGTCGATGCCGTCCCCATGGTGTTGCAGGTTCCAGCCGAACGCGACATGCCCGCTTCCGCCGACATGAATTCATGCAGCGTGATCTTGCCCGCCTTCACCTGCTCGCTCAGTTGCCACACGACGGTGCCCGAACCGATATCGCGACCCTGATGCTTGCCGTTGAGCATCGGGCCGCCGCTGACCGCGATCGCGGGCACGTCGCAACTCGCCGCGCCCATCAGCAAGGCGGGCGTGGTCTTGTCGCAGCCGACCAGCAGCACGACGGCATCGACGGGATTGCCGCGAATGGATTCCTCTACGTCCATGCTGGCGAGATTGCGCGTCAACATGGCTGTAGGCCGCAGATTCGATTCGCCGTTGGAAAACACCGGAAACTCCACCGGAAAGCCGCCCGCCTCGAAGACGCCGCGCTTCACGTGCTCCGCGATCTTCCTGAAATGCGCGTTGCAAGGCGTGAGTTCCGACCACGTATTGCAGATGCCAATAATCGGCTTGCCCTGAAACTCGTGGTCCGGAATGCCCTGATTCTTCATCCAGCTTCGATACATGAAGCCATTCTTGTCCTGGGTTCCGAACCATTGAGCGGAACGGAGCAGGCGTTTTTCATTGGGCATGACGGATTCTCGACGAGGGTGGCAGGGTGTGCGTGCTTATGTGCGTGCTTCAGGTTCTGGGGACCATCGCGAGCGGCTCGGCTTTGCTCGCGGCATCGGGCGGCAAAGGCGTGCGCGGCTCTTTCGATCCGATGCCTTCGCCGAGCTTCGTCCCATTCGATTTACGGCGCGCGGCATGACGTTCGATGACTCGCTGCAGCAGACAGAACGCGCACAGAAGCGCGCCGATCACGATGCGCGTCCACCATGAACTGAGCGTGCCGTCGAAGGTAATCAAGGTCTGGATGGTGCCGAGAATGCCGACGCCGAACACCGAACCGATCACATAGCCCACGCCGCCCGTGAGCAAGGTTCCGCCGATCACCGTCGCGGCGATGGCGTCGAGTTCCATGCTCTGCCCTTGCAATCCGTAGCCCGAGAGCACGTATAGCGTGAACACCACGCCGCCGAGCGCCGAGCAGAAACCCGAGAGCGCATAGACGCCGACCTTGGTGCGCGCGACGGGCAAGCCCATCAGCAGCGCCGAGCGTTCGTTGCCGCCGACCGCATACACGTTGCGTCCGAAGCGCGTGAAGTGGGCGACGAAGATCGCCACGATCAGCGTGACGATGGCGATCAGCGCGCCCGTCGTGAGCGACGCGCCGCCGACATCCACATGAAAGGCGGACAGCGCGCGGAACGTGGAATCGGTGATGGTGATGGATTGCGTCGTGATGAGAAAGCAGGCGCCGCGCGCGAGGAACATCCCGGCCAGCGTGACGATGAACGGTTGCAGCCTGAAGAAGTGGATGAGCGCGCCCATCGCCGCGCCATAGCAGGCGCCGAAGGCCAGCACGAGCGGCACGATGATCCACACCGGCCAGTGCAGACGTTCGGCGAACACGGCGCACAGGATCGTCGTCAAAGCGACGACCGAGCCGACCGACAAATCGATGCCGCCCGACACGATCACGAACGTCATGCCAATGGCGACGATCAGCAAGAACGCGTTGTCGATCAGCAAGCCGAGCAGCACTTGCAGCGAGAAGAAGCCGGTGTACATCACCGAGCCGAAGCCGAACAGAGCCGCGAACAGAACGACGGTGACGACGATAGGCAAGATGCGCGGGTCCGTCAGACGGTCGAAGAAACTTTTCATCGGGATGCCTCCGCGAGCGGCTGTTTCGAAGCGGACGGAAAGACGCGTCGCAACTGCCGCATCAGCACGGCGCGCGCGGTGGACGACTGAATCACGCTGACGACGAGCACCACCGCTGCCTTCACCACGAGCGTCGCTTCGGGCGGCACACCGATGGAATAAGTCGTGTAGGTGAGCGTCTGGATGATGAGCGCGCCGAGCACCGTGCCTGCAAGACTGAAGCGCCCGCCGAGCAGCGAAGTGCCGCCGAGCGTGACGGCGAGAATCGCGTCGAGTTCGAGCAGGAGACCGGCGTTGTTGCCGTCGGCGCTGCGAACGTTCGAACTGGCGAGAATGCCCGCCATGGACGCCGTCAACCCGGAGAATGCATACACGCCGAACACGATCACGTTCGAGCGCAAGCCGACGAGCCGGGTTGCAACCGGATTCACGCCGATAGCCCGAATGAAAAGCCCGAGCGCGGTGCGATCGACGAGAAGCGCCGTGAGGATGAGCGCGCCCGCCGCGATCCACACGGAACACGGGACGCCCGCCAGATAGCCGCCGCCGACCATCAAATAAGCCTGCGCGCCGATCGGGATGATCTGGCCGCCCGTCAGCAACTGCGCGACGCCGCGTCCCGCAACCATCAGGATGAGCGTCGCGATGATCGGCTGCATGCCGATGAACGCCACCAGCAAGCCGTTCCACATGCCCGCGAGAACGCCGACCGCGAGCGCCGCCGCGATGGCAAGCGTCACGCGGGAAGGATCGTCGGCGAGGATCGTGGCGGCCGTCGCGCCGGCAATCGCGACGATCGCGCCCACCGAGATATCGATGCCGCGCGTCGCTATCACGAGCGTCATGCCGAGCGCGACGAGCACGAGCGGCGCCGCGCGATTCAGGATATCGACGGGCGCGCCGAACAGGTGGCCATCGAGCATGGCAATCGACAGGAACCGCGGGTTATGCGCCAGATCGAGCAGACACAGCGCGACGAGCGTCACGCAGGGCCACACGAGCGGATGCTGCAAGACACCTTTGATACGGTTCATTGCGATCCTCCCGCGATCAGCCGATACACCTCGTCTTCCGAGGTCGTATGTCCCGCGACCTCGGCGACCTTGCGCCGGTCGCGCAACACCGCAATCCGGTGACTCACGCGCACGACCTCGCTCACTTCGGACGAGATGAAGAGAATGCCGAGCCCTTTCGCGCAGAGCGCGAGCACGCGGTCCATGATCTCGAACTTCGCGGCCACGTCTATGCCGCGCGTCGGTTCATCGAGAATCAGCATGCGCGGCTCCGTTGCAAGCCAGCGCGCGAGCAGCACCTTTTGCTGATTGCCGCCAGAGAGCAGACCGATAGGCTGCTCGGCATCGCGCGCCTTGATGCCTAGCTGCTCGATATAGTCTTCGGCGATCTCGCGTTGCTTCGCCTTCCGAATGCAGCGCCAAAGCCCGAGCCGCGCCTGAAGCGCCAGGATGATGTTCTCGCGAATCGACAGGTCCGCGACAATGCCTTCCTTCTTACGATCCTCCGGGCAATAGCCGATGCCCTGACGCACCGCATCGCGCGGCGAATGCAGCTTGACCGGCTTGCCGGACACCTTCGTCGCGCCTGCATCGGAACGCTCCGCGCCGAAGAGAAGCCGCGCGGTTTCCGTGCGCCCCGAACCGAGCAAGCCCGCGAGCCCGAGTATCTGACCCGGCTGCACGTCGAGATCCACGGGATTCATCAAGCCGCGACGGCCCACGCCGCGCATTTCGAGAAACGGCGCAGCCGCGCCTCGTTGCGTGGGCGGCTCGGAAGCCGCGCGCTTCAGGCGCTCGGTCATGCGTTCGTGGCCCACCATCTTCGACACGAGCAGTTCGACCGGAAGATCTTTCGCGAGATATTCGCCTTCGCGCTCGCCATTGCGCATGACCGTGATGCGATCCGATACCGCATAGGTCTGTTCCAGAAAGTGCGTCACGAAGAGAATCGCGAGACCTGAATGGCGGAGCTTGCGCAACACGTCGAAGAGGCGCGTGACTTCGCCGTCGTCGAGACTGGAGGTCGGTTCATCGAGGATCAGGACGCGCGCATCGACCGACAAGGCACGCGCAATCGCCACCATCTGCTGCACGGCGATGGGATACGTATCGAGCGATTTCGTGACGTCCACCGAAACGTTGAGGTCCGCGAGCGCCTTTTGCGCCCGCATGTGAATGCTCTTCCAGTCGATCGCGCCATGCCGCTTCAACTGTCTGCCCGCGAAAACGTTCTCCGCCACCGAGAGATTCGGACACAGGTTCACTTCCTGATAGAGCGTGCGAATTCCGGCGGCTTCCGCTTCCATGGGCGCGGCGAAATTCACGGGACTGCCACCGAGCCGGATCTCGCCTGCATCGTGCTCGTGGACGCCCGTCAGCACATTGATGAGCGTCGATTTGCCGGCGCCGTTCTGCCCCATCAACGTATGAATCTCGCCCGGAAACAAACGAAAATCGACGTTGTGCAGTGCGCGCACGCCGGGGAACGACTTGGACAAACCGATGGTTTCGAGCACGGGTGTGTCGGTCATGGATATCGCCGGAAAGGGAATGAGTCGTCCATCGCGCTCACATGATGGCGCGATGGACGTGCGATGGCGCCCGAGCTTCAGTATTTGCGCTGCGGCAGCGTGGCAGCGGCAACGCTCATCGGGAAAATGGTCTCTTCGGTCACGATACGCTTGGGCAGTTCCTTGCCCGCGACCACATCCTTCACCGCGGTCATCAACTGCGGGCCGAGCAGCGGACTGCATTCCACGTCCACGTTGATCTTGCCCGCGACCATGGCGTCGAAACCGCCCTTGGTTGCATCGAACGAGACGACCGTGATGTCCTTGCCCGGCTTCATGCCCGCCTCCTCCATTGCCTGAATGGCGCCGAGCGCCATGTCGTCGTTATGCGCGTAGACCACGTTGATCTGCTTGCCGTAGGTCTTCGCGAAGGCTTCCATGACCTGCTTGCCGCCAGCGAGCGTGAAGTCGCCGCTTTGCGAGGCGATCACCTTGAATTTGGGATCGTTCTTGATGACTTCGAGCAGACCCGCACGCCGGTCGTTCGCTGGCGCCGATCCCACCGTGCCCTGCAACTCGACGATGTTGATCGGCCCCTTCTCGTTCTTGTAGCGTTCTTCCAGCCACTTGCCGCCGCGCCGGCCTTCTTCGAGGAAGTCCGAGCCGATCATCGTCACATAGAGCGACTTGTCTTTCACGTCGATGTTGCGGTCGGTCAGGATCACGGGAATCTTGGCGTTTTTCGCTTCGATGAGAATCGGCTCCCAGCCCGACTCGACGACCGGCGAGAACGCGATCACATCGACCTTCTGCGCAATGTAGGAGCGTATGGCCTTGATCTGATTTTCCTGCTTCTGCTGGGCGTCGGAGAATTTGAGGTTGATGCCCGCGTCTTTCGCGGCGGACTTGACCGAGACCGTATTGGCCGTGCGCCAGGCGCTTTCCGCGCCGACCTGTGCGAAGCCGAGCGTGATCTTCTTGTCGTCGGCGTGTGCATTCACACTCGCGGCGAGTACCAGCACCGAACCAAGCATTGCGCCGAGCACCGCGCGTCGGGTCTGTTTCATGGCTGTCTCCTGATTGGATCATGTGCGCCGCGGCTCGAAGTCCGGGGTCGAAGGCTCAGGCTGAGCCCCGGGCAAGGTTAGCCCTCACTCCCATGATGGTCCAATCACTTATTCAGCGATCCCGATACCAATGTTGATATAGTGGAAAACGCGATTCGGGCTTACCCGGTCAGGCGCTCAGGGCATCGGCGGATACGCCGTATACTTCGGCGGCGGCGTCGTGAAGCGCATGCAGCACCACGGTCGCCGCGGGCGAAAGCGCATGCGCTTGCCGCGTAATGATGCCGAATGCATCCATGCGGCAAGGCAGGTCGATTGCAAGACGCTTGAGCGTGCCGAAGCGCTCGTATTGCCGCGCCACTTCATCGGGCATGACGGCGAGCATGTCGCTCTGCAACAGAAGGCTCGATATCGCCAGAAAGTTGTTGGTGTTGACCACATTCCGCGGCGGGTTCAGCCCAAGCTCCGCGAACGCCATGTCGATACGATGCCGCAAGACACTCCCCGGCGGATGCAGCACCCATTCGGCGTCGGCGATACCGCTCATGGTGAGCCCCGCAGTCTGTTCGAGCGGATGCCCGGGGCGCACCACCACGCACAGCGGTTCATCGGCGATGGGCGCGTATTGCACGGCGGGCTTCAGTTGCACGTGCTGCTGGAGCACGCGGCCGATCATCACGTCGAGTTGCCCCTGCGTGAGAAGCGGCAGCATGACATCGGAAGTCTCCACCTGCAGCCAGATTTGCAGTTGCGGATACTGCGCCTTCACGCGTCCGATGGCGAGCGGAACCATTCTGGCCGCCGCCGCCGCGATCACGCCGACGCGCACTTCGCCCACCAGACCGGCGCGCAAGGCGGCAATCTCGTCTTGCGCCTTGTTGAGATTCGACAGCACCATGCGCGCATGACGGATCATCACTTCGCCGTAGAGCGTCGCCTGCATGCCGTGCGGCGTGCGATCGAAGAGACGCACGTCCAGCACATCTTCGAGTTCCTTCAGAAGCCGCGATGCCGCTGGCTGCGTCATGCCGAGGACATCGGCGGCACGGCGCACGTTGCCCTCTTCCTCCATCGCGGCGAGCAACAAGAGCTGGCGCGTCTTGAGCCGCGCGCGCACGAACCAGTTCGAGTGTCCCTGTGTCAATGCCGTCTCCCGGTTTTATGTTCGTGGTCGCCCGATGCCTGGCGTTATCGCCCGGCGCGCAACTCGCGCACGCCACGGCCGAGCCTGCGGCGCAGCAAGGTGCGCAAGGTCGCCGTATCGGCATAGCCGACTTCGCTTGCAATCTTCTCGATGTCGTAGCCGATAGCGACGAGGTGCTGCGCGCGTTCTATGCGCAAGTCCTGAAAGAATGCCAGCGGCGACTTGCCGAGCACCGACTCGGTACGGCGCTGCAACGTGCGCGGCCCGACCGACAAGGCACTCGCCGCCGCCTGAAGCGAAAAGCCCGCCGCGAGATTGTCGCGCGCCCATCGCTCGAAACGCGCGACTAAAGGGTCGGCATGCGCAAGATGATCGGGGATGATGTATTCCGCCTGAGACGCACGCTTGTCGATGAGCATCATGCGAGCGACACGCGTCGCCAGTTCGGGACTCGCCTGACGCAGCAACCATAGCGCGAGATCGAGATGACCCATTGCGGAGCCCGCCGTGACGACGCCTTGCGATGCGACGACCATGCGCGAATCGTCGAGCATGACGGCCGGATAGCGCTGTCGGAAAAACGGTGCAAGCGACCATGTGGTCGTGGCCTTGCGATGATCGAGCAAACCGGCTTCGGCCAATATGAACGTGCCGATGCACGCCGCCGCTACGCCCGCGCCCGCCGTGTGCCGCGCTTGCAGATAAGCGATCGCCTCGCGCGTGTCGCGACGCTCGAGCGCCTCGGCAAGCCGCTCCGGCTGCCTCACGTTCAGCGCGGGCACGACGATCCAGTCCGGCGACGGCGCGCTGCTCGCCAATTCGACCGAAGTCGACAAGCCATGCGCGGTGCGAATACGTCTGCGCATGCCGATGAGCCTCACCTCGAACGGCGCGGCCTCGAACCCTTGCGCGGCGGCCACTTCATTGGCCATCGAAAAGGTATCGAGAAACACGGTCAGTCCGGTGTCGAACAGGCCGTCGAGCGCGAGGATTGCCAGTCTCATGTCGCAAATAGTGCTAATAATGTCATTTGCGACTATAGCCCCGTGCGCCCGGGCCGTCTAGACTGCACAGCAATCACACGCCATTGGAGCGCCCATGAGCCATCCGAAACCTGCCGACCTCGACCGCCCTATCTGGGAGGCGCTGACGACCCGACACGCACACCTCGCGCTCGGCGACACGCTCGTTCGTCGATATCATCCCGACGTCGCGCCGTTCGCCGCGCTGGCAACCGCAACGCCGGATGCGTATGACGCCCTTCACCGCCTTCTGCAGCCTGGGCAGCAAGTAGCCTTGCTCTCCACGCAGCCCTTGCCGTCATACGATGCCTTGCAGATAACGCGTGTCGGCATCCTTCATCAGATGGTCGCGAACACTCGCAAAGCGCCCAAAGCCGCAAGCGTCGAAAAGCTGGATGTGATCCGACTCACCCAGGCAGATAACGACGACATGCTGGATCTTGCCGGAAGAACGCGGCCCGGGCCGTTCTCCGTACGGACCCGCGAGACGGGCAATTACATCGGCGTGCGAGACAACGGGCGGCTCATTGCAATGGCCGGTGAACGCCTGCATCTGGATGGTTACGTCGAGATCAGCGCCGTATGTGTCGATGAAACGCATCGCGGCAGAGGCCTTGCCGGGCGGCTCATGCAGATCCTGCAACGAGAGATCGAGGCGCGCGCGGAGACACCGTTCTTGCACGTGTTCAGCGACAATCTCGCGGCTATCGGTCTATATGAACGTCTCGGCTTCGAGTTGCGGCGCGCGTTTCATCTCGCGCGAGTCGAGCATGCGGCCTCGCGCGAATTGATTTGAAGCATCAGGCGTCAGGCATCAAGGCGCGGTGCCGACCGGTTCGCCGCGCCGCTTCTCGGACACAGCCGCGAGCGTCACGCGATTGCGTCCGCCGCTCTTCGACACATACAAGGCTTCGTCGGCGCGGCGCATGGCGTCGTCGATAGTCGAGCCGCTATCGGGTCGAGCCACCACCACGCCGATGCTCACGGTCGTCGGAGGAAATTGCTGGCGAAGTCGCGCGCCGTTCGAATTGGCCACGTCGATACGCATGGCCTCCGCCACCGCCTCCGCGCGGCTGCGGGTGCAGTCGGCGAGCGCCACGACAAACTCCTCGCCGCCGTAGCGCGCGACCAGATCGTGCGGTCCTCTCGCATGCTTCACGAGACATTCGGCGATGAACTGCAACGCCCGGTCGCCGGCTTCGTGGCCGTGCGTGTCGTTGTAAGCCTTGAAGCGATCGGCATCGACGAAAAGCAGCGCGACCGGATAACCTTCGCGCGCCGCCGAGGTCCAGAGTTCGTCGAGCGCCGCATCGAGCTTGCGGCGGTTGGCGACGCCGGTCAGACCGTCCGTGTCCGCGATCTCGACGAGCTTCGCCTGCGCCGCGTCGCGCTGGCGCACCGCGAAGACCAGCAGCCAGACCACGATGGTGAACGCGCCCGCCACGGCCACCACCAGCGTGCCGATGATGAGCGAGTGCTGCTGCCACTCCGAGGTCACGTCGTCCTTTCCGAGCGCCACCATCATCACGAGATTGCTGCCGCGCACGCGCGCAAACGTCATGATGCGGTCGACGTTGTCGACGGGCGAGCGCGCGTCGAACGAGCCGCTCTCGACGCCGAACATCTTCGAGAAGATCGGCCAGCCGCGAATGCTGCTGACGCTGCCTGGACGCAGCTTCGGATTGCGCGCGACGATGTCGCCATCGCTCTGTACGATCGTCGCCGCGCTTTCGTGGCCGAGCCTGATGTCATCCACCAGTTGCTGGAAGTAATCGAGGTTGATGGAGATGAGCGCGACACCGCCGAAGCTGCCATCGGCTTTGGAAATCCGCCGGCTGAGGGCAATCGATGGCGCGCCGTTTCGCAGACGCGACGCGTACGGCTTCGAGATGAAGAGCCCGACATTCGGATTGGCGCGATGCACCGTAAAGTAATCCCGATCGGAGAGATCGACGGTCGGAAGAAGCCGCGCACGGCCCTGCACGATCCGGCCGCGTTCGTCGAGCGCATAGATGCCGCTGATATAAGCGGCGGTGGTCGAACGGTCGAAGAGAATCTGCCGGCGCAGTTCAGGCGGCAGCTTCAATATGGTCGGGTCCGCCATGCCGTCGACGACGGCCTGCAGCGAGAGATCGTAGATTTCGAGGTTTCTCGACATGTCGCGCGCGAGCGCCACCGCGACGTTCGCCGACGTGCGGCGCGCCTTCGCGATGGCTTCCTCGCGGCTCGAGATCAGCACCGCGACGGTGGCGATCAGCACGATGACGCTCGCCAGTGTCGCGCCGAGCGCAACCAGCACCGAGTGTCTGTCGACCCACGATGCCGGGCTTTCTGCTCGGGCGCTCCTCTTGAACCACGGTCCCAACGATTCTCTCCTGCCGAACCCCGCCACGCGACGCTCGACGACTCGCTTTCTTATTCGTTGCTAAAGAGCCGGTTTAGCGGACTTCTGCTCGCTGTCCGCGCGGCTCGCATCAAGGTTTACGGCCAGATTGCGCAACTTTTGAGCCCGTGCCGGCCAAACGATGAACGCGGAGTTTACCGGAGCCCGAGCCAAGCGCCACGGCCATTCCGCTGCCGCCTAGCAATCAAAAAACCACAGGCAATTAAGTCGGCAACAAGGCGTGCTACCATCAACCGTATGAGTATTATGAAATAGTAGGTACGTCTTACGACGTCCAGACCTTTCCCGTTCGCCTGACAAAGCCCCCTTCGGCACGATGCGAGCAAGCTTAGCGGAGCGAACATCCGCAGCTAGGAACCAGGCGTGATACGGGGAGGAGGTCGCGGGCGCGCCACCGCCAAGGAATTTGAATCGATGTTTCGCGCAAACATGTGCCGGCGTCGGATGACTCCCCTTAGCGTGACCGGGGTGTTTAATGACTGAGTTCGCGACTCAACATTCCGACCCGTCGGACCGGGTTTCGTTTCCTCCGCTCAATTTCAGGGCTGCCCGCCGGCGGCTCGTCCTCGCGCTGACCGCCTCGGTGGTCGTGCCGCTGAGTCTGTCGGCGCTTTACGCCTACTACACCTACGAACGTGCGGTCGCGGAGCAGTCGGAGATACTCAATCGGCTGGCGTGGGTCGCGGAAGGGAAACTCACCAATCTGCTCGACTCGAACCGCGACCTCATCTCGCGCGTCCAGGACGTGGTCGGAACGGCTGACGAGCGGCAGATTCTGCGCGAACAGGCAAGCCTGCACAGGAAACTCGAAGCGCTCGTCGCCAATCATCCGCAGGTCGTCGCGCTCTCCATCGTCGATAAGAACGGCCAGTTGATCGTCAGCAGCCGCTTCTCCCCGACGCCCGACGTCTCTATCGGCGACCGCGGCGACTTCATGGCGACGCGCGCGACCTCCTCGCAGCTCTATGTCTCGCTGCCCGAGCGCGGCCGCGTTCAGGGCACCGATATCGTGAACACGCTCGCCGCCCGGACCGCTCCCGACGGGCGCTTTCTCGGCGCCATCGTTGTTTCCCTGCATCGCTCCTACTTGCTGCAGTTTTATCAGCGGCTCATCGCCGAGACGCCTGCGTTGACGGTCGGCCTCTATCGCGCCGATGGCGGCATTCTGCTCCGCCTGCCCGCGCCACGCCTGGCGAACCCGCCACCGAAGCACGAGCCTCTCGCGGCCGCGTTCGCGCGAGGGGCGGAACAGGGCATCATCAAAATCGATTCGCCGCTGGACGGCACCCGCAAGATGCTCGCGTACCGGCGCGCCGGTCAGTACCCCGTCTACGTTTCCGCCGGCTACGCAATCGACGATGTGGTCAGCAACTGGCTGCGCGACGACATGTCCCTCGTGGCCGTCGCGCTGATTCCTTGCATGTGTCTGTGCGTGCTGATCGTGTTTTCGCTGCGGCGTCTTCGCGCGGAGGAAACCTCCTGGCAGAACTGGCGGCGCGAGCTGTCGCGGCGCCGCTCGGCGGAAGCAGCCACGCGCAAGATGCAGCGCATGGGCGCGCTCGGCAATCTCGTCGCGAGCGTCGCCCATGACTTCAACAATCTGCTGATGGTCGTGACGGCCAACATGGAGATCGTCCGGCGCAAGAACTACAACGGCGTCAAGAACGAGATCGATGCAGTGGAGCGCGCCTCCACGAGCGCACGGGCGCTCGCGCGCCGTCTCATGAGCGTGGCGCGCCGACAGCCGTTGCAGATGCAGACGCTGCTACCCGGCGCGTGGCTGCTCGAAACCGAGGCGCTGATCCGCTCGGCTGTAAGCAGCAAGGTCGCCGTGCAGATCGAAGTGGCGGAGGCGTCGTGGCCGATCAAGGTCGATCCGTCGGAGATCACTTCGGCGATCATCAACATCGCGGGCAATGCAAAGGACGCGATGCCGCAAGGCGGCACGTTTATCGTTCGCTGCAGGAACGTGGCGTTATCTCAAGGGCGCTACGAGCTCGAAGCCGGCGAGTATGTCGAATTCTCCTGCCAGGACAGCGGCACCGGCATGACGCGAGAAGTCGCGCAGCACGCGTTCGAGCCGTTGTTCACCACCAAGCAGGCTGGCGCGGGAACCGGGCTCGGCCTTGCACAAGTGCTCGCCATGGCCGAACAGGCGGGCGGCAAGGCACGCGTGGAAACCGATGTCGGGCGCGGCACCACAATCTTCTTCTACCTTCCGCACTGGACGGCGGGCGTCACGGAAGCATCACCGGCGGAGCGCGAGGGTGCCATCGAACCGGGCGGCGCGAAGTCCACCATCCTGCTCGTCGAAGACAACGAGGAAGTGGCGGCGGGGCTCGTCGCCGTTCTCGATGTGCTCGGCTGGAGCGCGCGCCACGAGCCTTCCGGCGATGCCGCGCTCAAGGTGCTGGAAGAAGGCCTCGAATTCGACCTCGTTCTATCCGACATCCAGATGCCCGGAACTTGCGATGGCATCGGCCTCGTCGAATGGATCAAGCGGCAACGCCCCAAGCAGGCCGTGACGCTGATGACGGGTTATGCGGAGCATCTCGAACAGGCGCGACGTCTCGGTGTCGCCGTGCTGTCGAAGCCGTTCAACGCGGACGATCTGGACATGTTGCTCAAGGGCGTGGCGCTATCGTCACGCCATGCGTGAAACTTGAGCGTTGAATTTCGAACCGGCGTTCGCAAGTTTTCTCAAGTCCGCGACCTTTCGGTCGTTAATCTGGTCACGGATTGATTGTGCAAGAGACTGCCGCTGATTCAGGCGATCGTCGATCACATAAAGCGCTGCAGTCCCAGGGGGTTGTCAAAAGTCTGATTCGCTGCGTGGCGACTTGAAGGGCGTGCGAGAGCACGCCCTTTCTTTTGGACGGTCGTAACGCTCGACGACTTTCTTCAAAGACTGCGCAACCAGTCCTGCCACCGCGGCGCCTCGATCACCGAGCGTGCGCGCATGAACTTCCACGCGCCGTATTTGGCGTAGTCGAAATCGAGCGTGGAGATTTCGTTCTGCAACATGGACCAAGTGGCCCACTTGATATCGGCGAGCGCCTTGTGCACGGTGACGCGTGCCATGACGTCGTTGCTCACGCGGCCGAAGTATGTCTCGACCAATTCCGTTTCCACGTCGGCCGTGAAGAACATCTCGCCGGAGAGCGCGCCGATGTCATAACAGCGGTCGTTATTCGATGCGTATTCGTAGTCAATGAGCAAGATCGTACCCGCGTCGTCGCGCAGAAAATTGCCCGGCATGGGATCGTTGAAGCACGGCACGATATCCAGTCCCGATGCCTCCAGCGCCGCGCGCGCCTCGCGATAGCGCGCGTGAATCAGCGCGAAGTCGGCGGGCAGCGTGCCGCCTACTTCATGCACTTGCGCGACGTGTTCATCGATCAGATCGAAAATGGTCTTCGTGAGCGGCAATGGCGGCGCGCCGTGCAGCGTGCGATACGCGTGCATGACCGAAGCGCGCACGTTGCGCTCCAGAAAGTCGCGGTTCGAGCAGGTCGCGCGGCCTTCGACGAAGTCGTTGATCTCCACGCCCTGCTCGAAAGCATAGTCGTAAAGACGCGGACCAATGCCGATCTGCTCCGCGAGCCGGCTTGCGGCAAACGCAGCCTTGCGGTCGATGAACTGCTCCGTGCCCCGGCCCGGCACCTTGACGAAATAGCTTTGCGCTTCGCCGTCGACCCACACGCGCCAGTTCGTGTTGCTGATGCCGCCCAACACGGGCGCATAGCGCAACGCGCGGCCCGACCACGGTTCGATCCTTGCAAGCACCGCTTCCACCTCGCGCTCGGCGTCGCACGCGGCGCCGCCAATCGTCTTGATCTGCATGAGCATGACCTCTCAAATCGATGCCGGCGCGGCGTCGAGGTTCCAGCGCGGCAGCGCCATGGAGCAACGCAGCAACCGCCATTGCGCATACTTGAGGAATTCGACGTTGCGGCGCGGCGAGTCGCGGTCCATGCGCATGCCCCACAAGCCCCAGCGCAAGTCGTCGGCGAACGCGTAGGCGCGGCAGCGCGCGAGCATGCGTTCCGAGGCGGCGCCCATCGACATTTCGATGGCCTGCATCCAGTCGTGTCCGAAGCCAAGCACTTCATTCAACGTGACGGCCAGGTCGAACGCGGGATCGGTGTTCGCGGCTTCGTCGAAGTCCACCAGCATGAGTGCGCCATCGTCGTGCAGCATGACGTTCGATGTCACGCCGTCCGCGTGGCAAGGGCGAACGTCGGCACCGGCCGCGTCGATCGCCGCGCGCAAGTCGCCCGCGAGATCGACCCATGACACCTGATCCGGCGTCAACGGCATGCCTTCGGCAAGATGCTCGATACGCTCGAAAACGTTCGTCGTGCGCGCAAACGCAGGCAGCGAATGGATGGCACGCTTCGCTTGCAGGAGCGCGTCGAGCGTGGCGGGTCGTGCGAGATCGTCGAGATGCGCGGTGCGCCAGCCGTCATCGAGAAAGTCGAAGACGGTCGCGCCGTGCGCTTCGCTCACGTAGTGCGCCGCCGGCGCGATACCCAGCGATGCCGCCGCTCGCGCCGCAAGAAACGACGCGCCGGCATCGATGGATTCTGTCAGATCGCCGTGCGCCACTTTCATGAAGAACGTCGCGCTGTCGTCCACGCGCACGCGCCAGGCGCTATGCGACACGCCGCGATGCATCGGCGACATGACCGGCGCAAACGCGGGTTCGTGGCGTACGTCGACACCGCGCCATGCATCGATCGAGGCGATTGCCGCTGCGGCCGCTCTGGCCGCCACTTCGGCGGGGTTGCGCTCGCGCGCGGTCGTGTTCATCGCCGAGGCTCCCAAGCGGCCGCCGCGACCGGATCGCCGCGCGATACACACAAGCGATACGCCGCGCCCATGAGCACGGTCATGCCAGTGTCGAGGTCCTCGCCATGTGTTTCTTCGTTCTCGTTATGCGCGATGCCGCCCACGCTCGGCACGAACATGAGCCCGGTCGGGCAGACATCGAGCAGGCTCAACGCGTCGTGGCCCGAAATGGTGTCGATGTCGCGGCTCTGCACGCCCGCCGCGCGCGCGCAAGTCCGCACGAGATTGCCCACTGCGGGCGGCAGTTCTCGGATCGGCCGGCTCGTGCGGCTCAGGATTTGCACGCCCACGTTCGCGCGCTTCGCGGCTGCGTCGATGCACGCGAGAATGCGCGCTTCGGCTTCGCGAAGAATGGCGTCATCCACGGCGCGCAGTTCCACGGACAAGTCGGTTTGCGCCGGCACCACGTTCGGCGAGTTCGGCTGCACGACGAGCCTGCCGACAGACGTATGGATGCGCTCCGGCCATTCGTCCGCGATGGCGCGCACGTCGCAGATCAGCTGTGCCGCAGCGAAGAGCGCGTCGCGCCGCGCGTGCATCTTGGCGGGCCCCGTGTGCGCCTGCTCGCCCGTGAAGCGCACGTCCATTTTCGCGGCGCCCCAGTTGCGCGTCACCACACCGACAGGCACCGATTCGGCTTCGAGCAAACCGCCTTGCTCCACATGCATTTCGACATAGCACGCGGGCACGGGCGGCGGCGCATCCACGCCGTCATGACCGATGGCGGCAAGCGCTGCGCCGAGCGTCACGCCGTCGTCGTCGATACTGGCGAGGGCATCGGCCACGGCGATCTTGCCGGTGAACGTGCCGCTGCCAAGCAGGCTCGGACGAAAGCGCGCGCCCTCCTCGTTCGTCCAGTTCACCGCGCAGAAGTTAGCGTTGAAAGATGCGCCCGCGCGCTTCGCCAGCATTAGCCGGCGGCCCGCCTCGAAGGCGGCAAGCACGCCCAGCACACCGTCGAAGCGTCCGCCGCGCGGCTGGCTGTCGAGATGCGAACCCATCATGACGAGCGGCGCATCGGCCGCGTCGGTCAGGGTGAAAACGCCGAACTGGTTGCCCACCGCATCGGTGACGACATGCGCGCCGGCATCGCGAAGCAGCGTGGCGAAGGCATCGCGCGCCGCGCCGTCTGCCGCGCTCGCACAGAGGCGCGTGACGCCGCCCGTCTTCAAGCCGCCGAACGCGGCAAAGCACGTCAGCAAGGCCGCAAGCGTACCCGGTTCACCCGCGCCGAGCGCCTCAGGCATGAATGATTGTGATGTCATGCTCGGCGAATTTATCCATGAAAGGCTTGGGCGGCGCGCGGTCGCACACCACCGTGACAGGTTGGGAAATGGGAAAGGTGTTGAGATAAGCTTCGCGCCCGAACTTGTCGATATCCGCGAGAATCACCGAATGACGTGTCTGCGACTTGAGCACGCCACGCAAATTGGACTCGTGTTCCTCGTAGTCCATCCAGCCGTGCTTCAGGTCGCACGCCGCGATGCCCATGAACGCGGCATCGTAAAAAAAGCGTCTTGCATAGGCGAGCGTCTCGTAACCCACGAGTGCGTTGTCCTTGCCGCGCAACATGCCCGGCGTGAGGTTGACGCGGCTCACGCTCGTGCCGAGCAAGAGCGCGATGTTGATGGAGTTGGTCGTCACCGTCACGTTACGGCCGATCAGCCGCCGCGCGAACGCAATGGTCGTCGTGCCCGAGTCGATGAACACCGACATGCCGTCTTCAATGAGCGGTTCCGCAAGTTCCGCCACGCGCGCCTTCCCCTTTACATTGACCTTGCCGCGTTCGGTCACGGGCCGCTCGACATCGAGCCGTGGCAACACGGCGCCGCCGTAGATGCGGCGCAGCAAGCCGCTTTGCTCCAGTTCCTTCAGATCGCGCCGGATGGTTTCCTCGGCGACGTCCAGTATCTTCGCGAGCGGCGTAACCGAGACGCGGCCCTCGTCGCGAAGGCGGGTGAGAATTTCTTGGTAGCGGTGCTCGGACATGGTCTCGTTACTGGAAACTGCCTCGTCTCTCGCGCGCTCCTCAAGCGGTCAGTTCGGGGACGCGCCGATGACGTCCGGCGACCTCGTAATCGTAAGCCATGGCGAGCAGCGCCGGCTCGCTGAAGCGCCGTCCCACGAAGATCAGGTTGAACGGCGAACCCGATTCGTAATAGCCGGCGGGAATGGTCACGCCCGGCAATCCGGCAATGTTGATTTCGCAGACCGTGGTCTCGTGCAGCGTCTCGGTTCCCTCGCGCGGCGGCAAGGCGTCGCGCAATTGCGGGAATACGAGGCCGTCGAGCGCGTGCTTCGTCATCACGTCTTCGAAGATGGCGAGATAGGTTACGCGCAACGCATAGAAGGCATCGATGACAGGCGGCGCGGCTGCATCGCGCAGATTGGCGGCCATGTCGGGCAGGCTCGACATATAGGTCAGCACGCCCGTTGCGCCGAACGGATCTTCGGCGCGCGTCGCTTCGACGAATTGCGTCCATGTCGTGATGGTGTTGCCGGGTCCCAGGCGTTCGAGGTACTTCTGCATGTCGTAGGGCAGGCTTTCCATGCCGCGCGCGTCGAAGTAATCGGAGCCCGGCGCGGGCATGCCAAGTGCCGCGAAGCCGCTGCCGGCGAAGGGATCGTCGACGAGCACCGCACCGCGCGCTTCGAGTTCCGCCTGCGCGCGCTCGTACAAGTGACGCGTCTCTTCCGACAACGCGCGATCCCGCCATCCCGGTCCGTACAAGCCTAGACGCTTGCCCTTGAGCGCATCTTCACGCAGTCCCGCGGCATAGCCGCCAGCGGGCTTCATGCCGACGCCCGCCACCGTCTTCAAGTCTTCCGCCGAGAATCCGGCCAGTACATCGAGCGTGAGCGCGGCATCGCGTACGCATCGGGCGATCGGACCGACGACATCGCGCGTGCTGCCCGCAAGCGGCATCACGCCTGCATTCGGCACGAGCGCGAAGGTCGGCTTGATGCCGACGAGCGCCTGCGCCGACGCCGGATTCTGGATCGAACCGCCCGTTTCTTCCGCGAGACCGAGCACCGCCATGCTGCCCGCCACGGCGGTGGCCGTGCCGGCGCTGCTGCCGCCCGGCATGAACGCGGTATCGACGGCATTGAGCGTCGGACCCGCCCAGCTATCGTTGGCGTGCGAGCCGGTGGCACTCAGCACCGGCACGTTGGTCTTGCCGAGGATCACGCAGCCCGCCGCGCGCATGCGGGCGACGACCGGCGAATCCGTCGATGGCATCAGGTCCACGCCGCCCGTCTTGCTGTAGAGCAGCGTCCAGCCGCCGGTCGTCGGAAAGCCTGCCATGTCCATCGTGTCCTTGACCACGACCGGCACGCCAGCGAGCGGCCCGAGAGCCTCGCCAGCGGCGCGGCGGCGGTCGATCTCGCGGGCATCGTCGAGCGCGGCGGGGTTCAGGAAGTTGAGCGCCACGTAGCGCGGGTTGTAGGTCGCGATGCGATCGAGGAACGCGGCCGTCAGCGTCTCCGACGTGAACGCGCCGCTCGCAAAGCCGGCCTGGACTTGTTCGACCGTCAGCTCGGTTACATCGATAATTTTCGTCATGATGTTTGATCGCTTGCTTATGGATTGGCGGAAGGAAGGCGCGTCAGGCAATGCCCGCGAACTCGTCGAGCATGGCGGGATCGGTGACGATCTCGGGCGGAATCTCGCGCGTGACCGTGCCTTTCTGCAGGATCAGAATGCGCTCGGACAGCGACGCGATGAAGTTGAGGTTCTGTTCGACCAGCAGCACGGTCAGGCTGCGTGCTTCGGCCACGCTCTTCAACGTGTCGATGATTTCATCGATGATCGAAGGCTGAATGCCCTCGGTCGGCTCGTCGAGCAAGATGATCTTCGGGCCGCCGCACAGGCATCGCGCGAGCGCGAGCAATTGCTGCTCGCCGCCCGACAGCGCGCCGCCCGGCCGGTCGAGATAAGCCTTGAGCCGCGGAAAGAGCCCGAGAATGTCCTCGATGGTTTCGCCTTCCGCGCGCTTCGACAACAAGCATCCGACACGCAGGTTCTCCATCACCGAAAGCTGCGGGAAGATCTCGCGCCCTTGCGGCACATAGCCGATGCCTGCTTTCGCCCGCGCCGTCGCCGACAGATGCGTGATGTCCGCGCCGTTGAAGCGCACGTGTCCCGCCGTGGTCGGCAAATGGCCGGTGAGCGTGCGCAAAAGCGTGGTCTTGCCCATGCCGTTATGCCCGAGAATGCCGACGCGCTCGCCTTCCCTCACCGTGAAATTGACCTGATTCAGAATGGGAATGCGCCCGTAGCCCGAACAGAGTTGCGAGACTTCGAAGAGAATCGTGTCGTTCATGCCGCGCGCCTCCCGAGATAAACGTCCTTGACGCGCTGATCGGCGAGCACCGTATCCACGGAACCTTCCACCAACACCGCGCCCTGCGAGAACACCGTGACCGTGCGCGCGATCATGCGGATGAACTGCATGTCGTGCTCCACCACCACGAGCGCCTGCGTGCGGTTGATTTCCTGAATCAGCTCCGCCGTGCGATGCACTTCGTCGTGGTTCATGCCGGCGGCGGGTTCATCGAGCAGGATGAGTTCGGGTTGCTGCGCGAGGACCGTTGCAATCTCCACCCACTGACGCTGACCGTGCGCGAGCTGGCCCACGATACGGTCCGCAATGCTGTCGAGCTTGAGCCGCGTGAGGGTTTCGTCGACGATGCGCCGCGCCTGCGCTATCGACTTCCTGCGTCCCGCGCCGATAAACACGTTTTCGCGCACCGAAAGCCCGTTGAAGACATTAGGCACCTGCGTCTTGATGCCCACGCCCAGCCGCGCGATCTGATGCGGATTGCTGCCGGTCACGTCGTTGTTACGAAAGTGGATGCTGCCTTCGGTCGGCTTGAGCTGTCCCGTGAGCACCTTGAAGAAGGTGCTCTTGCCGGCGCCGTTCGGTCCGATCAGGCAGCGCAGTTCGACTTCGCGCAAGGAGAAGTCCACCTCGCGCACGGCGGTCACGCCGCCGAAACGCATGGTGACGCCCTTGGCCTGAAGAAGCGGAGGAAGCGCGTTCATGGGCGTGATTCCGGGTTGGCCGCCGCGTTGGGCGCCACGGCCTTGACTTCTTTCGATGAGCTGAACACGCGCAACATCGCCGAGCGCACGACCGGCACCACGCCCTGCGGCACGAGCAGCACGAAGGCCACGAGCACGATGCCGAGCCCGAGGCTCGGGTCGATTACATGCTGCGTGCCCGCCACGTTGATCAGATACTGGATCGCGACCGCGCCGAGAATCGGCCCGATGAGCGTGCCGAGCCCGCCGATCAGCACGGAGATGATGACCTGCGCGGACATCGTGAGCGCGAACACGGTCGGGCTGATGAAGCCGCCCCAGTTGGCGAAGAGACAGCCCGCAGCCCCCGCGATGCCCGCACCCGTCACGAACGCGAGCAGCTTGAAGACGCGCGGGTCGTAGCCGATCAGCATGGCGCGCGTTTCGTTCTCGCGGATCGCCACGACGACGCGGCCGAAGCGCGACGCGAGTATCCACTTGAGGAGCGCATACGCCACGATGAGCGTGCCCATTGCGACATACCACACGCCGATCTGATCGAGCGGCTCGTCGGGCGCGCCGGGCGGCGCGAGCACGGGTATGGCGGGAATACCGTTAAAGCCGCCGAGCACCGCTTCGCCGATGTGATACTGGCTGCCCGAAGTCGAGTTCATCAACTCGAACAGGATCACGGACACGGTGAGCGTAATCACGCCGATATACGCATCGCTGATACGCCCGAAGAACATGAAGTAGCCGAGCAAGGCCGCGAACAGCATGGGCGCGACGATCGCGAGCGCGGCGGAAACGGTGGTGTCGCCGAGATTGATGGCGGCAATGGCATAGGTATAGCCGCCGATGCCGAGGAACGCCGCCTGCCCGAACGAGAGGATGCCGGCGTAGCCCCACACGAAGCCCTGGCTCAGGCCGTAGACCGCCATGGCCGCGAAGAGCGTGGCCTGCATCACGCCGAACGCACTGATGGTTTTCGGCAACGCGAACATGACGACGAGCGCGACGATGATGACGGCGCCCGCGCCGCCCAGCCGAAGCGATTTCATGAACTGCGCCTCAGGAATCGACCAGTGATGCCTTGCGGCAGGATGCGGATCAGGAGCACCGCGGAAGCAAGCAGCGCGATGTCGCCGATGACCGGCGTCGACAGAAACGACACGATCTCGTTGATGAAGCCGAAGAGACCCGCCGCGAGGCCGGTGCCCGCGATGATCGCCGGACCGCCGCCCAGCACGGTGATGAACGCCTTCGCGATATACGCGGCACCCATGCCCGGCGATACACCCGAGATCGGCGAGAGCACGCCGCCCGCGAGTCCCGCGAGCGCCGCGCCCAGCGAGAACGTCGCCATGTATACCGCCGACGGCCGCACGCCGAGCGACGCGGCCATCGCCGGATTCTGCATGGTGGCGCGCAGGATCAGGCCGAAGCGCGTCTTGCGCAGGAGCAGCAGCATCGCGACCATCACGACCACGCAGACGCCTATCAGCACGAGGCTATAGGCGCTCACGTGATACTGCCCGATCGAGAAACTGCCCACGGGCATGGGCACCGACTTGATGACGTTGCCGAAGATCGACGTAATGAGCCCGATCAGCCCGAGACTGATACCCCAGGTCGCGAGCATGGTGTCCATCATCCGGCCATAGAGAAAGCGGATGATGACGCGCTCGAACAGCAGCCCGAACAGTCCGACCACGATGGGCGGCAGGATCAGCATCGAGATCCAGATGTTGATCCCGGCCGTGCTGGCCGTCACCGCCGTGTATGCGCCGAGCATCATGAACTCGCCGTGCGCGAGATTGATGATGCGCATCATGCCGTAGATGACGCCCAGCCCGATCGTGATTAACGCGAGCGTGGCGATGCCCGTCAGCACGTTGAAGGCGAGCAATCCCACGAGATCCGTTGCCATCGCTTCGACTCCGCTCAGACTTGCGGCGTGAACTGCTTGTTGGTGCGCGGCGACTTGATGAGGTCGCACGCACCGCCGGTATCGGACGGGAACTGGTCGTTGAAAGTCTGCAGGATCTCCCACTTCTGGTTCTTCGGACGCGCGAGATAAGCGTTGCGAATGGTGTGATGCGTGGCCGGGTCCATCTTGACCTTGCCCGAAGGCCCGTCGATGGTGATGCCCGTTTCGAGCGCCGCCACGACCTTCGCCTGCTCCACGGAACCGGCCTTCTTCACCGCTTCCGCCCAAAGCATGATGCCCTCGTACGTCGCGGTATCGAGTTCGCCGAGGTCGGTCAGACTCGGGCCGTATTTCGCCTGCATGCCTTTGACGAAGGCATCGGCGGCGGGCGTGCCGAGGTTGTTGTAGAACCCGAAGCAGGTGATGATGCCGTCGGTCGTCGCGGCATCCATGGTGGTGAGTTCGTCGCCGAGACCGAACACGGTCGCGCCGATCGGAATCTTCGACTTCATGCCGGCCGCCGCCCATTGCCTATAGAAGCCGACGTGGTTCGCGCCGACGAGCGCCGAGAGCACCATGTCCGGCTTGGCTTCCTGAATGCGGCTGATCGTCGATGAAAAATTGGTGACATCGAGCGGAAAGAAGTCCGTAGCGACCACCGAGCCGCCTGCGGCCTTCACGAACTTGGTCATCCAGCTTGCGGTGATATGACCGTAGTTGTAGTCGGCGGCGATGATATAGACCTTCTTGCCCCAGTTCTTCATCGCGTAGTCGACGATATGATTCACCGTCTGCGCGGGCGTCGTGCCGGTACAGAACACGTTGCGGTCGCACACGCCGCCTTCGTACTGCGTGTTGTAGAAATAAAGCGTCTTGCTGCGATCGAAGATCGGCCGGATGGCTTCGCGCGACGCCGAGGTAATCCCGCCCTGAATCACGTCCACCTTGTCTTGCAAGACGAGTTGCTGCGCGTACTGCGTGTAAAGCTGGATGCTGCTCTGTGTGTCGTAGGCAATCAGCTTGATGGGACGCCCAAGCAGGCCGCCCTTGTCGTTGATCTGATTGACGGCGAATTCGGTTGCCTGAATCATGCGACGGCCTTCGAGGCCGAGCGCACCGGTTCCGTCGAGCAGGCTGCCGAGCTTGATCGGTTCGGCCGCCTGTGCGCTACGGGTCACGTAAGGCCCGACCAGCGCGCCGACGGCTGCCGCCGCACCGAACTTCAACGCTTTACGACGTGATCCGGATTCCATTGTCATCTGTCCGCTCCGCATGCGAGATGTGTGTGATCTGCCCGGTTCAAGTGTACGAAGCCAAAATAAAGCAAACTATTTGTCAATAAAAAACCACAGAACGGGCAAATCGGGCATCGACTTGGCATGAGGAATGGACTTCATTCGACGCGATGGCCGCAAGTCGGCTCATCGGTTCGCAAGAGGCCGAGCGCTCGTAGGCCCTGCGCGCGGTGAGTCCGCCCCTCAAGCGCAAACGCGGCTTGCGTTCGAATTCGACAATGTCGGCGTCGCGATGCGTGGTTGGAGCGAAGGCGGCTCGGAGCGACATCGGCGTGTCGGCAATGCTGCGTTCAAGGCCAACACGACACGACATTCATCGAACATCGAGCCTCATGGCGGGTATCCGCCAAGTTGAATAATCTCGTGATCCAAACTATATTCAAAGGCAACATCTGCCACGCTCGACGAACGTTCGGGCATTCCGATCAGACCTGGAATACCTAGCATTCCGATGTATTCCCGATGCCTGCTTTCGACCCACTTCCCTGGTGCAGTTAATCGTCACGGCACGGTCACGATTCATGCCGGCGACCGCCCCGCCCGCTGACGCGGCGAACGAACCGCGCCCGTCGTCTTTCACAGGGAACCGGTTGTCGAAGTAACAACGGCGAAGCGTCGTTCGTCGTGAAGATGCGCCACAAGTGGAAAGGAACGTCCATGATTACGCCTTCGCTGCAATGCCTCCGTGCTTCTTCGAGACTCGTGCCGCTTGTGCTCGGTGTATCGCTCGCTGCGACGATCGTCGGTCAAACGGCGATGGCGGCCGGTGTTCTGCCGCAGGGAGGCCACTATGCGGCGGGCGCGGGAAGCATCGCGGGGCAGAACGGTCAACTCGTCATCACGCAGCCAGGCTCGACGCGCGGCGTCATCGACTGGAAGAGCTTTTCCATCGGCACAAGCAATGCGGTCGTGTTCAACAACGGCACGGGCGCGACACTCAACCGCGTGACCGGCGGCTCGCCTTCGGAGATCCTCGGACGCCTGAGCGCCACGGGCGGCCTTTACGTAATCAATCCGCAGGGCATCGTCGTGGGGCCTTCGGGTGTCGTCACTACGGGCGGGCGCTTCGTCGCCTCGACGCTGGACGTCGCCAACGACGCTTTCATGAAAAACAGCGGCGCGCTCACCCTGGCGGGCAAGTCGGATGGCTTCGTCATCAATCTCGGAAGCATTAGTTCGAGCGGCGGCGACGTGTTCCTGATCGCGCAACGCGCAGTCGTCAATGCCGGCAGCGTGAAGGCGCCCAAAGGCACGGCGGAATTGGCTGTCGGCGAAAAGGTCTTGCTGCAGGACTCGAAGAGCAGCAAGCAGGTGTTCGTGCAGACGGGCAGCGACGGCGTGATCGCGAACAAGGGGCGCATCGACGCCGCGCAGATCGACCTGCAAGCCGCCGATGGCAACGTCTACGCGCTCGCGGGCGAAGGCACGCGCGTGCGTGCGACGGGCACGGCCACGCGCGATGGCCACGTCTGGCTGGTCGCAGGCGACGGCAAGGTCACGCAACGTGGGGTCGTCACGGCGAAGAACGCGGATGGCAGCGGCGGCACGGTCGATACGCAAGCGGCGCAACTCGCGTTCGGCGACAACGCCGAAGTGCACGCCGCGCAGTGGAACATCGCGACGCCATCGATCACGGTACGGTCAGCCACGGCGCACGCGCTGCAGGATAGCCTCGGCGCGGGAACCTCGGTTGCGCTGACCACGACGGGCGGACAGGGGACGAACGGTGACTTGGCCGTATCGGCGGATATGCGGTGGAAAGGCGCCGCCGGTCTCACGCTCGCGGGGTATCGCAACGTCTCGATTGCGCCTCACACGACACTGCGCAACGCGGGCTCGGGCAGCGTCGTGCTGCGCGCGGATGGATCGGCTATCGATAACGGCGGCAGCGTGAAGAACGGCGGCACCATCGACTGGTCGAAAAGCACCGGGACCGTCAGCGCGCTCTACGACATGACCGGCAGCTTCACGCGAGGAACCATCCGCGCGAACGCGGCGTGGAAGGCGCCCGTCTACAGCGGGCTCGTCGGTCAGGTGACGGCATACAAGCTCGTCAATACGCCTGCCGATCTGGATAACGTCGTGCTCGATCTGGCCGGTAACTATGCGCTCGGGAAGGACATTGCGGCGAACCGTTCGGCCTTCGGCTACAGCACGCAGATCGGCAGCGTCGCCACGCCCTTCACCGGACAGTTCGACGGCATGGGTCGGACCGTCACGAATCTGAACAGCAACGCGACCGATATATGCTGCGGATCGCAAGACTACGTCGCGGGCGGAATGTTCGCCGTCATCGGCACGACGGGTGTCGTGCGCAATATCAACGTGGATGGCGGCGCCTACGGCACGGGCGCTTTCTTCGGCGCTGTAGGTGTGCTCGCGGGCCTCAATCAAGGCACCATAGTCAACGCGCATTCGAGCGGCAGCGCCGGCGCATCGTTGATCAGTGTCGGCGGCCTCGTGGGGGAAAATGCCGGCCTGATCGCTCGTTCGTCGAGCAGCGCGAACGTGTCCGCGGACGCGGATGCAGGCGGCCTCGTTGCCGCCAACGACGTGACCGGTGTGATCAGCCAGTCGTACGCCACGGGTAACGCGGAGGGTTATGCCCACACAAACGGCGCGGGCGGACTCGTCGATGGCAACGCGGGCACGATCACGCAGTCGTACGCCACGGGCAGCGCCACGTTCAGCCCGAACTATTGCGGATTCGGGGCGAGCGTATGCACATCGGCGCCGGGCGCGCTCGTGCGGATCAACACGGCGACCGGCAAGATCACGCAGTCGTTCGCCACGGGCGCGGTGATCGACAACGTGCAGGCGGGCCAGGGACCGGCGCCTGCAGGAATCGCCTTCGAGAACGATGGTGTGATCGGCAAGGACGTGTACTGGAACAAGCAGACGACGGGCGCGCCGGCGGGCGTCACCGTGGGCAATACCGTTCCCGCCTCGCAAGGACGCACCACGGCCCAGATGAGCCAGACGGCGAGTTTTGGTCCGACATATAACTTCGGCACGAACGGCGTCTGGGCGATGCCCGCGGGAGCGACGCATCCTGTGTTGCGGTGGCAGACCGAGCCGTTCTGAGTGGTCAGCGACTTAACGCCGTGACGTCACGACGCAAGCTGCCCCGCAGCTCGCAACTCCCCATTTTTACCGAAGCCGCCCTCGCGCTGTAGCTTCCCGCCTCAAGCCGCCACTAAAGATTGGCGCGCCCTCTGCCGTCATTCAATTTGAGTACGACACGCGTCACTCGAGCGCTCGCACAGTGCGTAACTCGCTCCATTGCAAGCGCCTCGTCAGATCGAATCACGACAGCTACAACGGCCGCCTCGCCGCGCCCCTCAGGACATGTTTAATGGATAGGCTCAGAAAACTGCTACGGTCGCGCATCGGCCGCTTCATCGCGTGTGGCATGACCGCAGCCGTGCTCGTGGCAGCCGTGAGCGTGCTGCTTTCGCGCGATGAACCGGCCGCTACGCAGACTACGCCGACGGTGGCAGGCGTCGCGAGTCAGATGCGCCGCGATGCGTCGCCGTGGACGCATCGGGAAAAAGACGTCTCGGAGATGATGCGCGATATCCGCGAACACGACGTCGCCGCGATCGGCGTCAGCCGCGACGCCATCCTCGTCTCGACGCTTCGTGCCGACCAATACTTCGTCGCCGATCATAACGGCGCCTTCTCCAACGCCCTGCTGCTCGGCGACCTGAAATCAGGCAACGCGTCGCCCTACCAATTGGTCTGGCTCCCCGATGTCAACGTGCGCACGGGCATGGCGCGCTGGACCGACCGGTTCGACCTCGTGCGCGACGCCTTGAGCTTGCTCTTGCCGATGCTGATGATGGGCGGTCTGATCTGGTTCATGCGCCGCGAAATGCGAGGTGGCGCGCGTCTGCTCGCCAAATCGCCGACGTTGCGTTTCGCCGACGTCATCGGCGCGGGTGAAGCCAAGGCGGCGCTCGCCGATGTGCAGGCGTGGCTCACCGAACCCGCGCAATTCACCGGCATGGGCGTGCGCGCGCCGTGCGGCGTCCTCATGACGGGCGGCCCCGGCGTCGGCAAGACGCGTCTCGCGCAAGCGCTCGCTGGCGAATGCGGCGCCAACTTCATCGCGATCACGGGCAGCTACTTCAGCGCGAAGTATTACGGAGTGGGCATTCAGAAGGTCAAGCATCTGTTCGAACTGGCGCGCAAGAACGCGCCGACGGTCATCTTCATCGACGAGGCGGACGGGCTCGGCAAGCGCACGGATAGCGGCGGCGGTCCGGTGGAAGCCGAAAGCAACCGCATCATCAATCAGTTGCTCGCGGAAATGGACGGCTTCGCTTCGAACGAAGGCGTGATCGTGGTCGCGGCGACCAATCATCCGGACAGTCTCGACGAAGCGTTGCGACGCCCGGGCCGCTTCGACCGGACCATTCAGGTGCGGCTGCCCGATCTCGCGGATCGCGCCGAGATCCTGCGTTTCTATGCGGCCAAGCTGAAGACGAAGCCAGACGATATCGACTTCGATCAGCTCGCGCGTCTGACTACCGGCGTGTCGCCGGCCACGCTGTCGATGATCGTCAATCAGGCGGGTCTCGTCGCGCGCAAGGCGGGCGAACGGGAAGTCGGCGCGAAGCATTTCGTGGAAGCGGTGAAGATTGCGCGCATCGGCGACATCAACGGTGCGGAGCGTGCGTTGTCGGAGAGCGAGCGCAAGCGTATCGCGGTTCACGAAGCCGGACACGGTCTCGTCGCCGCGCTGCTCGGCACGGGCGTGCTGGAAGAAGTCACCATCCTGCCACGCGGCGGCGCGCTGGGCGTGGCGCTGATCACGAAGATGCAGGACAAGCACCTGTACCGCGAAACCGAACTGCGCAACGAGATTCAGGTGCTGCTCGGCGGGCGCAATGCGGAACTGCTGATGTTCCGCGAAGCATCGAGCGGCGCGGCGCACGATCTTCAGGAAGCATCGCGCATCGGTCTCGACATGGTGTCGAAGCAAGGCTTCAACGCGGACGGCGATCTCTTCAGTCTTGCGTCGCTGCCGCAGCAGTATGCGGGCTTTCAGCTCAAGAACGCGATCGAACACGCGAATCGGCTCCTCCACGATCTGAACGATGCCTGCTACGCGCTGCTGCGCGCGAACGAGCCCGTGCTGCGCGCGATTGCCGCGCAGTTGCTGGAGGATGAGACGGTGCCGGGTGATACGGTTTATCGGCTGATTCGCGAGCATGCGGCTGCCTTGGCCGAAGTCGATGAGGTGGTGGAGGCATTGGCTGCGTAGTGCGGCACCTGGCTCACGCGAGAAGTCATCCGCAAGACAGGCTCTTATCAAGCGATAACTTGCCCGGCGCGCTATCGTGCGTTACCTTGCGAGGCGCCGGGATACGCTCGTGTCCCCGCATATGGCGAAACGCTATCGGGAGACACCGGCATGACCCACATCGACGATGCCTTGAGCGCAACCCTCGAAGCCTTGCTGCGCGAATGGGCGCAAACCGCCGCTGCACGCGACAAAGCCGGCGGCACCGCTCTGCACGAGCGCCGTCTCCTGCGTGAAATCGGCCTGCTGCGCTTGAGCGTGCCCGAACAATACGGCGGCGGTGGCGCGAACTGGTCCACGACACTCGATGTCGTCCGACGCATGGCGCAAGTCGATAGCTCGCTCGCGCATCTCTTCGCGTTCCATCATCTGCAACTCGCGACTATCCGCCTCTTCGGCCGCGACGCGCAGATTCGCCAGTGGCTCGGCCAAACCATCGAGGAAGGATGGTTCTGGGGCAACGCGCTCAACCCGCTGGATCAGGGCACGCGGGCCGAAGCGGACGGCGCGAACGGCTATATCTTCGACGGCCGCAAGAGCTTTTGCTCCGGCGCCACCGACTCCGACCGGCTTCTCGCTTCCGCATTCAAGTCCGATGGACGTCTTCTGATCGGCGTGGTGCCTACTAAGCGCGCAGGCATCACCATCTTCGACGACTGGGACAACATGGGACAGCGCCAGACCGATAGCGGCACGGTGCGCTTCGATCAGGTGAAAGTCGCAGCCGACGAACTGCTCGACGATCCCGGCCCGCTCTCCAGCCCGTTCGCGTGCTTAAGGCCGCTGCTCGCGCAATCGATCCTGAGCCACATTTATCTCGGCATCGGCGAAGGCGCGCTGCAGGCGGCGCGCGAGTCGACGCTTGCGCAGACGCGTCCGTGGATCGCATCGCCGGCGGCGCGCCCGAGCGAAGACTCATACGTGCTCGCGCATTACGGCGACTTCTGGCTCGCGCTCGAAAGCGCGCGGCTCCTTGCCGAACGCGCCATGCATGAATTCGATACCGCATGGCAACGCGGCCTCGCGCTCACCGAAGACGAACGCGGCGACGTGGCCGTCGCGGTGGCGGCATCGCGTGTGGCGGCGGCGCGTGCGGGTCTCGATGTAGCGCATCGCATGTTCGACGTGACCGGCGCGCGATCGACCGCCGCCGCGTTACGACTCGACCGCTTCTGGCGCAACGTGCGCATGCATACGCTGCACGATCCGATCGACTACAAGGTGCGCGAGCTTGGCGAGTGGGCGCTCAATGGACGCATGCCGACGCCATCGTTCTACTCATAGCCTGGCTTCCATCGATACAAACCGGCCTATGAACCGCGAAGATGAGCCACGGCCCATACGCCGGTTCGCGCATCTTCAACGGCTCGCCGATTCCAGCTCATGCAGCAACGGCGTCGCGAAATGCAGCACTTCGTAGGCGATCGCCTTGCCCGTTGCAACGGGCTCGCGTTCGCTCACCACTACGCGCGTCAACTTCCACTGCTGTGCGTCCACACCGACCGCCGCGCTGACCACATGCGACTCGGCGGCCGTCTGCCGGTTGCGCTCGATCTCCGCCTTGAACACCGTTTGCAAATCCGTGTCCGGTGAAACAGCCAGTTCTTCCTTGTACACGAAGCGTGCGATGCGTGCCGGGCCTCTCGCGGCATCGAGCGCGAAGCGCGTTTCGATTCGCGGCCGTCCGAAACTGTCCGTCACCGTCTTGAAGCGGCCATCGACGAGAAAGGATCCGAAGGCCTCGTCACGACGCCACAGATAAAGCGACGAATAAGTGTTTTCGAGCGCGCCATGACGGCCGCTCTCGCGCAGCAGGAACGCCTTGAAGTGCAGATCGGGCAAGTCGTCCCACAAGGGTCCGCGTTCTTTAGCGCGCGCGCGAATGATGCTGGTGTCGTAATCGGCCGGGAGACGATGAGCATATTGAGCGAGCAGCATGATCGATCCTTTCGAGAGTGAACGAGCGTGGAAGAAGCTTGCATTCAGAATACCCATCGCCCTATCATTTGAAAACGATATGAATCGATATTTCAATGATTCGAAAATAGAATGACCATGAAGACTCTCGATATCGAGGCCGTGCAGGCATTCGTGCTCACCGCGGACCTCAAAAGCTTCACCCGCGCGGCCGAGGCGATGGATTCCACGCAATCCGCCATCAGCCTGAAGATCAAGCGTCTGGAAGATAGCCTCGCGCGCCGGCTGCTGGAACGCACGCCACGGCTCGTGCGTCTTTCGGCGGAAGGCAGCGCGTTTCTCGAACCGGCGCGTGCGCTGCTTGCCGCGCATCAGGGCGCGCTCGGTTCATTCGGCGCTGGAACTCGCCGCATGGCGATCGGTATCGGCCACCATATCGTCGGTACGGAACTGCCGCTTTTGCTGCGGCGCGTGAGCGAGGCGGAACCGGGCGTCGTGCTGCAGATGCGAATCGCGTCATCGCGCGACTTGCTCGAGGATTTCGACGCAGGCCTGCTCGATGCCGCCGTCGTTCTGCGCCACGACAGCCGGCGTCTGGACGGCGAGACCATTCATGAGGAAGCGTTCGGCTGGATGGCCGCGCCCGACTTTCAGCATTGCGATGGCGAGCCGCTGCGGCTTGCGACTCAGCCTCCGCCGTGCAGCGTGCGCAGCATGGCAATCGATGCACTCGATACAGCCGGCATCGCGTGGACGGAAGTGTTCGTGGGCGGCGGATTGGGCACGATAGGCGCGGCGGTATCGGCGGGACTGGCAGCTGCCGCGCTCGGACGACGCGTCACGCCGAAGGGAACGATCGATGTCGGATCGCGCTTCGAGTTGCCGCCGCTGCCCGCACGCGATGTCGTCATGTACTCCAGTCTCACCGACCGGCAAGCGCGCGAAACGCTGCGCACGCTTGGCGCAGCAATTCGTTCGACGGCATACGGCAACCCTGCGTCATGAATTCGCGCCCGGCAGCGTTCCTGGCCTGATGTACGCGTGCATGTGCGCCACGTAATCGGGTTTGCCAAGCGGCACGCCATGATGACGAAGGATCGCGTAGGCCGTCATGATATGGAAATAGAACTGCGGCAGCGCCCAGTCGCGCGCGTATTGCTCGCCAGTCATATCGAAGACGACGCCGTTGGGAAGATCGAGCGCGATGGGCCGGCCGCCTACTTCATCGAATGCGTTCGGGGCGACGTTCGACAGAAAGCCGATGGCATCCGCTATGCAGGCTTTTGCATCCGTGAAAGTGCCGGGTTGCTCGTTCGAATGAGCGCCTTCCGCGCGCAGCGCTATCAGCGCATCGGGCAGCGCCGCGCCAAGCAGACGATGCACCGGCTCCTGCGCCTGAAAGCAGGCGAAGCGCACCTGTGCCGCGAGTGGAAACATGTCGGGCGCGAGACGCAACGGCAGCAATGCATCGGCGGTCATGCCACGCGCTTTTTCATGCGCGTCGGCCTTGTCGAGCCAGGCGGCAAGTCCTTTCAGCATTTGCGTGAAAGTGGGGACAAGCAAGGTAGTCGGCTGCATGGTCGCTCCCGGAAGTAAGACGCTGCCATCATATACGCCTCGCGCGCCGGGCTTCCCCCTCGCACATGCACGTTGCGGTGCGCAAACGCTTACATGCGATTCATCGTCGAGCGCTCGCATGTCGTGCGATACATGCGCCATTGCTTCGGCAAAGCATCGACAATCTGACGCCTAAATTACTCTAACCTTACGGTCTGCGCGACGGCGCGCAAATCATGAAAACCTATGAGCGATCCCGAACCTAAGTCGCTCTGAAGTCGTGGGATATTCAAGGATGGACAGTCAGTCAAGAGCGACCCGATGCGCGACTCCGAGATACGAATCGAACTCGTCTGCGACGAGCCTGGCTTGCGTGCGCTCAAGGACGAATGGGAGACGCTTTGGCTGAAAGCACAGGGCCGCTACTTCCAGCGTTTCGATGTGTGTCTGCTTGCGTGGCTCCACGTTGCCAAACCGCGACGCCGCAAGTTGCGCTGCATCGTCTTGCGCGAGAACGGCGAGCTTCGGCTGGTGTGGCCGCTCGTTGCTTATCGACGCGCACTGTGGACGTATCTGCTGCCCCTTAGCCCCGATGCCGGCGATTACACCAGCGTGCTCGTCGAGGACGGTCAGGACGCACGGGCGCTGATCGAGCGCGCATGGCGTATTGCGTGTGAACGCTTCAAGACGGATTTCATCCACCTGCCTTATATGAACGAAGGGTCGGAGTTGCATCGCATTGCGTCGGCGGAGCGGCATATTCTCGGCCGGTCGCGACATGAATCGTGGATAGCGAAATTGCGCGACGAAAGCGACTGGAAGACGTTCTCCGGTTCGCTCGGCACGATGTTCGGCAAGAAGCCCGGTCAGCTCGAACGTCGCTTGGCCAAGGAAGGCGCACTGAGTATTCGTATGGTCAATACATCGGATACCGAAGCAATCGCGCGCTACGTACGCTGGATGCTCGAATCCAAGCGTGGCTGGAGCGACCGTGTCGGCAAGCGCGGAAAATGGCTGTTTTCGCCATACTATGAACGCTTTCTCATCTCCACGCTCACCTATCGCGGCGAGACGTCCGACAAGGAACCGCCCGCGCGACTCGTGATGGTGACACTCGACGACCAGCCAATGGCCGCGGTCATCATGAGTCACGGCAATCCGATGGCGAACGCCGTTATCGCGGGATTCAATGCGGAATACGGCCGGTTCGGACCGGGCTCCATTGCATGGGAACACAGCGTGAAGTGGGCCTTCGAGCAGCGCTATGACATCGACTTCGGCGTGGGTTCCGAGCGCTTCAAGACCTACTGGAGCCGCAACAACGGCAGCCATGCATGGACGATGCAGATTGCCAATACGACATGGGGATTGATCGGCTACCGTGTCGTGCGGACGTTGCGCGATCTCGTCAGCGCGGCGCGAGGGACATCGAAGGGAACGCCTGCGCCCGAGGGGGAAAGCGCTCCCGCGCGCGGCAAGGGATGAGTCGCGCCGCGCGCTTTATTCAAGCGCGGCGTCTTCCACGAGACGCGCCTTGAGCGCGCGAATGCGACGATCGACAAAATAACCGCCGCCTTCCGTATAACGCAAATAGAGCCTGCCGCACTTCGAGCATTCCCACACGTCGCAGCGGTTATACGGAAAGTAGCGCGGCGCGATAGGTGCCTCCGCCGACCAGTATTGCGAATTCCCCGGCGGATACTCCGCGTAAGTCGGCTCGGGAACATTCGGCGGCATGAGCGTGCCGACCTGAACGAGCGCCGCTTCGTCTAGCGATAAAGGCTGCGATTGCCAGCCATCGAGGGCCGTCTTCGTGCAGTCGCATGCAACACCCCGCGCGCGATCTTCGGCGGCTTGCGCGCGTTCTGCGAGTGCTGCGGCGTTGAGCAATGGATGCATGGCGGTGGGGTCTCGATGCAATGCGCCGATTATCGCAGATACCTTCCATCGCGACAGACCACGGACAAGCGCCGATGCAAGGTCGCCCGCTAATCGGCAAGTCGGCAACTCGGCAACTCGGTAACTCGATGAAACGAACGAAGGTCTTTCAGAACTCGACCAGCGCGAAGTCTTCCTTGCCGACATCGCACAGCGGGCAGCGCCAGTCGTCCGGAATGTCGCTCCAGCGCGTGCCGGCTGCAACGCCGTGTTCAGGATCACCCGTGGCTTCGTCGTAGATCCATCCGCAGATCACGCAGACCCATTGCTTGAATTCGGATTCGACGTGGGAGCGTGCCGCTGGCGGCTGCTCGTCCTTGAGCGTCTCGTCCTCTGCGCCACGGTCGAGCGTGACCACCAGCGGGTCTGCGCCCCGCTCGCGATCGGCGGCGAGGTACGCGTCGAGTTCGGCATGAAGACGTCGCGCTTCTTCCACGGTCAGATCGATCCAGTAGGGATCGCCAGCGCCGCTATTCAAACGAGCCGGAGCAAACTGCAATTCGAGTGCCGCGCCTTTTTTGTACATGGATTCTGTTCGACTTCTTATTTCGGATAGGTCAAATGATGCTGAATTTCGATGCCTGACTTGACATGCGCGCCCGCGATGAGGTTCGTCGCAAGCCGACATCGGACGATCCGTTGCGCGTCGCGTTGCGCGGTTTGATCGACGCACTTCGATAAAGCCGCTTAGCGTCGCTTAAAGCCGCCTGGAGCCGCTCAAAATCGCTCGATTGCGCCGATCTGCACGCCGCGAATCGGCGCACCCGGATACGCGGCCGGAAGCCCCGTCACATTCACACCGCGCAAGGTGAAGGTGGCATCGCCGCGATTACGCAGCATCGCGCCTGTCGCGTAGAACATCAATGTCTTCGAAAGATCGTATTCGCACGCAATGCTGAACTGGTCCGCGTTATTGTCGCCGCCCGATCGATCGCGCGCATAAGCATAACCAAGCGATGCGCGCAGAGCCGGCGAGAACGCGTAGCGCATCGAGACGGACATGCCGTCGTCGTGATAACGCGGCGATCCGCCATCGCCATTGAAGAAGTTGAGAAACGCCGTCGTCTTGCCGAAGCGATACGACACGCCACTCAGATTGGAACGTAGCCCCGTGCTGCCCTGCGTGTCCTGATGCGCGTAAGCAATACGGAACGGCCCGTTGCGATACGCGAAGGTTTCGTAATTGCCCGACAAGCCATTGCCCGCGCCGGCATCGCGCAAGGCGAACATGATGGTCGTCGTGAAGCCGTGAATGTCCGGCGACAGATACGTGATGCCGTTATCCGTATAAGGCGTGATCTTCGACAGGTTGTTGAGACCCGATGCGATCGTCCCGGCACCGAAGGCGTCGAGTTGTCCCTTGAACGGAATGTAGATCGGCGAATACTGACGCCCCATGCGCACTTCGCCCCACGGCGCGCCGACGCCGATCCATGCCTGACGATTGAACAAGGTGCCCGCGGTCGCAAGCGTCCCGTCAGCGGAACTGAAGCCGCTTTCGAGATCGAACAGGAGACGCGTGTCGCCAGTCAGTGGTTCGGCGCCCCGCATGCCGAAGCGCGAACCGCGATACGCGCCCGAATCCATGCGCGGCGTCCACCCTGAACCGGGATTCGTCACCTCGATGCTCGTGTCGATCGTTCCATACAAGGTCACGGCGCTCTGCGCATGAACCGCCGTAGCGCCCACGCCAAACGTGCTTAGCAGGGTCAGGGCCAGACAGCGGCCCGAAAGAGATGTAAGACGCATATTGTTGTTGTGCTGACGCGCCAGGCCGACAGGCTCGAAGAGAAGCCGTCACTTTAACCAAGCAACGGCGCGTACTCAATGATCCAGTGCATAGGCGATGACATAATCGCCCCGATCCGGCGACTGTCGCGCGCCGCCCGCCGAGATGAGCACGTACTGCTTGCCCGTTTTCGGCGATACATAGCTCATCGGTCCACCCTGACTTCCCACCGGCAGACGCGCTTTCCATACCTCCTTGCCGGTCGCGCTTTCGAAGGCACGCAGGTAGTAGTCTTGCGTCCCCGCGATGAACACGAGGCCGCCCTGCGTCGCCAGCGTGCCGCCGAGCGTCGGCATGCCAATGGGCATCTTCATCCCCATCTTGATACCGAAGGGACCCGTGTCCTGCACCGTGCCCACAGGCACTTGCCATACGATCTTCTGCGTCTTCAGATCGACCGCGGAAAGCGTGCCGAAAGGCGGCTTCTGACAAGGGATACCGAGCGGCGACATGAAGCGGTTTTTGTTGACGGCGTAAGGCGTGCCTTTCAGCGGCACCGCGCCCATGCCGGTGTTTACGGACTCGCCGCCGTTGCTGGCCTGCACGTTGTCGGTCTTCTGCGGAATCATCTGCACCCAGAGGCCGAGGCGCATGTCGTTCACGAAGATGTAATGACTATTCGGATCGGTCGAAAGGCTGCCCCAGTTCATGCCGCCGAGCGAGCCTGGAAAGCTCAGCGAGATGTCCGTGTCGGGCGGCGTGAAGAGTCCGTCGTAACGCATCGACTTGAAGCTGATTCGGCAGATGAGTTGATCGAAAGGCGTGGCACCCCACATGTCCGATTCCTTCAGCGTATCGGCGCCGATGAGCGGCATGCCGACCGAGTACGGCTGGGTATCGGGATACTGCTCGCCGGGAATGCTGCCCTTCTTGACGGGCTTTTCCTCGACGCGCGTGAGTGGCTGACCCGTAAGCCGATCGAGCACGAAGATCTGCCCGGACTTCGTGCCGAAGACCACGGCAGGTTTTGTCGAACCATCCTTCTCGGGGAAGTCGATCAGGCTCGGCTGCATGGGAACGTCGAAGTCCCACAAATCGTTGTGGACCGTCTGGTAGACCCACTTCTCCTTGCCCGTCGTGGCATCGAGCGCGAGGATGGACGTGGCATAACGATGATCCAGAGCCGTGCGGTTCGCGCCCCAGAGATCCACCGAGGAGCTGCCCATCGGGATGAACACCGTGTTCATCGCGGGATCGTACGACATGGGCGCCCACGAGTTCGGCGTGCTCCGAGCAAAGGTCTGACCCGGCTCGAGTTGCGCGTTGGGATCGTCATGGCCCGGATCGAAAGCCCAGCGCATTTGCCCCGTGATGACATCGAAACCGCGCAGCACGCCACCGGGCATGTCGGTCTGCACGTTATCCGCTACTCGCCCGCCTACGACCACGGTCGTGCCTGCAAGCGTCGGCGCGGAAGTAAGCTGATACTTGGGGTCATCCGCCGCGCCAAGGCCTGCTTTCAGATTCACGAAACCATGGTCGCCGAAACTTTCGCAGAGCGCGCCGTTATCCGCATCGATGGCAACGAGGCGCGCATCGATCGTGTTCATCAGAATGCGGCGCTGACACGCTTCGCCCGATGCAAGCGTCGGCGCGATCACGGGCGTCGAACCCGCGACCGAAGGCTGCGTAAGCGCTTGCGTGGCATCGAAGTATGCAAGGCCGCGACAACGGTTCCACACCTGCGCCTGCGCATTGATTTCGCGCTTCCAGATTTGCTTGCCGCTGTCGACATCGACAGCGATCACGTTGTTATGCGGCGTGCACATGAAGATGCGATCGCCCACTTGCAACGGCGTTTGCTGATCTTCCGCGCCGTTGCCACCGGGGCTCACCGGCACGTCGCCCGTATGAAAAGTCCATGCAACATGCAGGTCCTTGATGTTGTCGCGCGTGATCTGGTTCAGCGCCACGAAACGGCTGCCGCCCGGCGTATTGCCATAGTTGCTCCAATTCTTCTGCGCGTCGTTCTGTGCAAGCGGTGCGAGCGGCGCAGCCGTGCCTTCGAAGGCGACCGGGTCGTGCGGTTCGAACATCTGCACGAACGTGACGACCATGCCCAACGCAAACAGCGCGCTCAAACCGTATGCCCATTTCGACGCGGGCGTCACCCTCTCATGCTTGCGCAACGACGGCCACAGCAGCAACGTGAGCACCATGAAGCCCGTCGGCAACATGAGACGCGACACCAGCGGCCAGAAATCGAAGCCTGCGTCGATCAAGGCCCAGATCAGCGTGCCGACGAACGCCACGCCATACACGATGACCGCGGAAGACCGCGCGCGAATCAACTGCACCGCGGCCACGGCGATCACGATCCCGGCGATCACGAAGTACGGGCTGCCGTGGAGCAAGACGAGCTTCGCGCCGCCTGCAACGAAGAACAGACCCGTGGCCAGCATTGCGAGCCCCAACAACACACAACCGGTTCTCAGCGCGGCTGAAACACGGGTATTACTCGTAGACATCTATTTTCTCCAAGAAGCTCGGGCGCGGTCGGTCGCGAAGGATAGAGCCTTCGGTACGCTGGATGGGAACGCATCGGCGAAACACGCTTGCAGACGAAGCGTTGCTGCACGGCGCAGGGTTGCGCGCGGCACGGCCCTTCTCAACACCATGCGAGGAGCATGGCGATTAACGGTGCCGAGGACGGCACCTGTTCGATCTCGATATTCTAACCGGATAGTTAAAAATGTGCTTAGTTAGTCTTAGTGTCTGTCCGTTTTCGACGGGACGTTTGCGCGCTTGGGCTAGCTCTCAAACGACAACTGCCGAAGCTGGCTCACGCTCAGCTTCGGCAGTCGTTCAATGCTTGTTACGCCATTCGCGCTACACCGCGCGGCGCACCATCAATTCCTTGATCTTGCCGATCGCCTTGGTCGGGTTGAGCCCCTTCGGGCACACGTCGACGCA
>NZ_JALQDB010000035.1:0-13104 GCF_023631465.1 Caballeronia sp. GAWG1-1 | reverse complement strand
CGGTGTCTTGGGTTTGCGTGGCATAACGGCTCCATTTCCATAATGGTAGCCTCACACACAAAATTGCTGACAGTCCCGGGCAAGATAACCGATTCCCCGATCTGCCCAAACCACCGCCTGAACTGCCAAACAAAGCCCTAAAACACCTTCCCCGGATTGAGAATCCCATCCGGATCGAGCGCCGCCTTGATCGCGCGCATGGCTTCGAGATCGGTCTCGCGGCGGCTCTGCGGCAAGAAGTGCCGCTTCTTCACGCCGATTCCATGCTCGGCCGAAATCGATCCCGCGAACTCGCGCGTCACGTCGTAGATCACACTGTCGATCTCGTCGTGATCGTGCTTGCCCATGCCCGGCACGTCCACGACAATATGAATGTTGCCATCGCCAAGATGCCCATACGTCAGGACGAGCGCCTGCGGCCAGCGTTCGCGCAACCGCGCCTCGCACTTCTGCGCGGCATCGCCCACCTGCGCGATCGAAAAGCTCACGTCGTACGCCGCGTGATTCGGAATGAAGCGCTGATACTCGCCGGGCGCATCGCGAATCGACCAGAAGTCGCGCGCGTGCGCTTCCGACGACGCAATCGCGGCGTCCGTCACCACGCCGTCTTCCAGCATCGCGCCGAGAAACTCTTCAAAGGCATCGCCGTGACGGACCGGATCGGTGCCGACGCTCTCCAACAGCACGTAGAACGGATGCGCATCCGCGAGCGGCGCGCGCAGGTTCCTGAGGTTGCCGATAACGGCATCGTGATAACCCGCCCACATCACTTCGAACGCGGATACCCCTGCGGCCAGCCCCGCCTGCGCACGCGTCAGCAGCGTGGTTACCGCGCGAAAGTCCGGCAAGCCGCACCACGCGGTGGCGGTCGCCGTTGGCTTCGGCCGCAATCGCAGCACGACACGTGTGATGATCGCGAGCGTGCCTTCGCTGCCGATCAACAAATGCCGCAAGTCATAGCCGCTGTTGTTCTTGATCATCTTGTTCAAGTCGCCGATGACCTTCCCGCTCGCCAGCACCGCTTCGACGCCGAGTACCTGATCTCGCATCATCCCGTACTTGATGACGCGGTTGCCGCCCGCGTTGGTGGCAAGATTGCCGCCAATGGAACAACTGCCGCGCGCGCCGAGATCCAGCGGAAAGTAAAAGCCCGCCGCGCTCGCCGCTTCCTGCACCACTTGCAACGGCGTGCCCGCTTCCACCGTCATGGTCGCGGAGACTTCATCGATCTCGAGGATGCGGTTCATGCGGTCGAGACTGAGCACGACTTCGTCCGTCAGCACGTTCGCGCCGCCCACGAGCCCGGTGAGCCCGCCTTGCGTGACGACCGCCTGCTTGTATTTCGTGCAGAGAGCGAGCGCCTTGGCGGCTTCCTCCGTGTTGCGCGGCCGGACGATGGCCGAAGGCGTCGCGCCCGGCAACCCGCTCCAGTCCACGACGCGCCGGTCGCCGAACTCTTCGGGCAACGCGACGACTTCCGCGCCAAGGGTTTCGCGCAAGGCGCTCACTGCTTCGCGTGCGGTCATTTGATGCTCGTCTCCATGCTGTTTTTGCGGATCACCAGACAGTGTAGCCACCGTCCATGACGAGGTCCGAACCGGTCACGAAGGCGCTCGCGCGCGAAGCGAGGAACACCACGCCGGGCGCGATTTCATCGGGCGTCGCCATGCGGGCGAGCGGCGTGCCGTCGATCCACACCTTGCGCCACGTTTCGTTTTCGAAACCGCGTTTCGTGAGTTCGGTGCCGACATATCCCGGCGATATCGAATTGACGCGCACGCCATCCGCGGCCCATTCCGCCGCGAGCGAGCGCGTCAAATGAATCACGCCCGCCTTCGATGCGTTGTACGACGCCTGCGGCTGCGGCTTGTTGGCGATCGACCCGCTCATGCTCGCGATGTTCACAATGCGCCCGGACTTCTGCCGCGTCATGTGCCGCGCGGCGCTTCGGCAGCAATAGAACACGCCGTCGAGGTTGACCGCGAGCACCGCGCGCCAGGCGGTATCGTCGGTTTCGAGCGCGGAGGCGTTCTTTACGATGCCCGCGTTGTTCACGAGCACGTCGAGCTTGCCGTGACGCGCGACGACGGTATCGAAGGCTTGATCGACAGACGATGAATCCGTCACGTCCAGTGCGACGAACGTGCCGCCGATTTCCTGCGCGGCCTTCTGTCCGAGCGCTTCATCGCGATCCGCGACGACGACCGTCGCGCCCGCGCTCTTCAAGCCTGTCGCGATCGCGAAGCCGATGCCTTGCGCCGCGCCCGTCACCACGCAGACATCGCCATCCAGACGGAAGGCATCCAGTGTCGAACTCATGTGCGCGCTCCTTCGAAGACGACGATATCCGCCGTGCCATCCGCGTGACCGACGATCATCTCGCTTGCAATGCCGGTGAAGAGGCCGTGTTCGACCACGCCCGGAATGGCGTTGAAGCGCGGCGACAGCGCGAGCGGCTCGGGAATGGCTTGGAGATGACAGTCGAGAATCCAGTTGCCGCTGTCGGTGACGACGAGTTCGCCGTTCTTCACGCGCCGCTCGATACGCACGCTTTCGTCGAAGCCCGCCGAGACGAACAGATCGCGCAGCAAACGCTCCGTGCTCTGCCAGCCGAACTGGATGATCTCGATAGGCAAGGGAAAGCGTCCCAGCGTATCGAAGACTTTCTTATCGTCGACGACAGCGACCATCTTGCGCGATGCCGCCGCCACGATCTTTTCCCATAGAAGACACGCGCCGCCGCCCTTGATCATGCTGCCCTGATGATCGATCTCGTCCGCGCCGTCGATAGTCACGTCGAGCCGGTCGATCTGCCCTAGATCGGTCAACGGCACACCGAGTTCGAGCGCAAGCTCACGCGTGGCGTTCGACGTCGGCACGCCGACGATATCCAGCCCGTCCTTCACGCGCGGCGCGAGCGCACGCACGAACCAGTGCGAGGTCGTGCCCGAACCGAGACCCACCTTCATGCCCGGCTTCAGATAGTGATCGACCGCCTTGTTGCCAGAAACGAGTTTTGCTTCGTCCTGTTTCGATGCGGGTTTGAGCTGGGCATAGCCCGGTTCGATATACGTAGCCAATTGCGTCTCCGTTGACTTGCTTAGTCCATGAATTTGTCGGTGAACCACGGGTCGAGCGCGGCGAGATTGTCGGGCAACTCGCGGCCTTGAGCGAGGCCGAGCATCGCCACGAGCATGTTCACCACGAGCAGATGGTTGATCCGCGCCGTGAGCGGCGTGTACAGCTCGGTGTTCTCATAGGCGGGCACGGCAATGGTCAGATCGCACGTCTGCGCGAGCCGCGAGCCGGGCGCGCAAATGGCGATGGTGATTGCACCCTTGCCCTTGGCCATGGCGGCGGCCATCACAAGCGACTTGGTCGAGCCGGAATGCGAGAAGAACACGGCCACTTCGTCGTTGCGCAAGGTTGGCGCGAGCAGCAACTGACGCTGGCTTTCGAGCACTACGCGGCAATGCAGCCCCAAGCGAAAGAACTTGTGCTCGGCATCGAAGGCAATGGTTTCGGAGATGCCGAGGCCGAACAGAAAGATGCCCTTCGCCTCGATCAGATACTTGGCCGCGCGCTCGATGGCGCTCGCATCGACATCCTTGGCGAAGCGCTGAATGGCGTGCAGCGAGTTGTTGATGATCTTGTTGCAGACGTTCTCGGGCGCGTCGGCGTTGGTGATCGCTTCGTAATCGAAGGGCGCTTGCGGAATCAGCCCCTGGCCCAGACGCACCTTGAAGTCCTGATAGTCCGCGCACTCGAAGCGCCGGAAAAAGCGCACCACGGTCGGGTCGCTCGTCTGCGCCGCTTCGGACAACTCGGCCATGCTCATCTTGAGCGCGGCTTCGGGCGCGCCCAGCAAGACATCGGCGATACGCAAGGTCGCGCCCGTCAGCGCAGGGTGTTCGAGCGCAATGCGCCGCAGCAGGTCGTTTCTCATCAGGCTCCCGGCAGGCGCGACGCATTGAGCGCGGCGCACCTTGTTACTAGATCGGCGAACGAGTCGAGCCGGGCATCCTCGGCGACGGGAACGTCGGGTCCCGTGCCCCAGTTGACGATCAGGCAACGCACCTGCGCACGTTCGGCGCATTCGGCGTCGATGCGCGTATCGCCGATATAGAGCGCATGCTCGGGCGCGACGTCGAGCGCTTCGAGCGTCGCGAGCAGATGCCGGGGATGCGGCTTTCTCTGTGCAAGCATATCGCCTCCGATCACCGAGCTGAAGTACTGCTCGATGCCGAAATGCGCGAGCACCGCCTGCGCCAGATGCTGTGCCTTGTTCGTGCATACGCCGAGCTTGATGCCCGCCGCATGCAGCGCGGGAATCGCGGTGAGCGCGTCGGCGTACACGGTCGCTTCGCCAACCGGGTGCTGCTTGTAAATGGACAAATACGCTTCGACGTCGGCGCTCACGCGATCATGATCGAGCGTGAGACCCAAGCCCTTATACAACTTGTCGATCAGCCCGAACGAGCCTTCGCCGATGTACTGCGCCACGAAGCTCACCGTCTGCGGCGGCAGGCCATGCGTCGCGAGCAGACGATTCACCGCGTTGGCGATATCGGGCGCCGTGTCGACGAGCGTGCCATCGAGGTCGAACACGATGGCATCGACAGGAACTTCCGCGAGATTGACGGTCATCGGTTGGTGCTCTCCGGGTAGGCGGGTTCGGCTGCGATACGCTCATAGACCGGGCGCAACGTGTCGTACAGCGTGCGGAAGGTTTCGAAACGTGCGTCGTAGAGCGGCCCGAGCCGCGCGTCGGGACTGATGCGCTCCGTCACGCGCAAGGTGCTGACGGCTTCGTCGAGCGTGGTCCACCAGCCCGCGCCCACGCCGGCCGCGAGCACCGCGCCGTATGCGCCGCCTTCCGACGCGCCCGTGACAGTGGTGACTTCGCGTTGCAGCACGTCGGCAAGCAGGCGCAGCCAGAAGCGTTCGGCGGTCGCGCCACCGGACACCCGCACTTCGTCGCATGCGAGGCCTGCGCTTGACCCCAGCGCCGCGATGGCGCGAATGTTCAACAACACGCCTTCCATGACGCTGCGCACGAGGTGCGAGGCGTCGTGCATCGAGGTGAGGCCGATCCACGCGGCACGGCCGTCGGCGGCAACGTGCGGACAGCGTTCGCCAAGCAGATAAGGCAAAAACAGCAAGCCGTCCGATCCGGGCGCGGCGGCTTTGGCGAGATCGGTCATCTCCGAGAACGACAGCGCGGGCGTCATGCGTCTTAGCGCACCGCGCAGCCATTCGAACGCGCCGCCCGCCGACAGCGTCACGCCCATCACATGCCAGCGGCCCGGCGCGTTGCCGCACGAAATCTGCAACTGGCCTGTCGCCACCGGACACTCCCGCATGCCGCCCGCGACGATACCCGCCGTGCCGATGGTCACGCCGAGCGGTCCGGTATCGATCGCGCCCATCGACGTGGTCTGGATTACCGAATCGCCGCCGCCGCCGAAGACGGGTGTGTCGGCGGACAGGCCCCACGCTTGCGCAAGCTCAAGCCGCAAGACGCCCGCGCGTTCGGTCGATTCCACGACCTCCGGCACGAGGCTCGCGGGCAGGTCGAGCAGCGAGAGCAGCGCTTGCGACCAGGCGCGGCGCTTTACATCGAAGAGGCCGGTACCGGATGCATCGGATACATCGGTGATATGTTCGCCCGTCAGACGCAGGCGCAGATAATCCTTCGGGTTCAGCATGCGCCTCATGCGCGCGAAGAGTTCGGGCTCGTGCTCGCGCATCCACAGGAGCTTGCCCGCAGTGAAACCCGGCAGCATGCGGTTCTGAACCATCGCAAGCAAGCCGTCGAGACCGCCCGCGCGCGCGGTGATCTCATCGCAATGGAGCGCCGCGCGTTGGTCGCACCAGAGAATCGCGGGGCGCAGGACGTGGTCGGCTTCGTCGAGCGCGGCAAGACCATGCATCTGACCCGACAGGCCGATACCCGCCACCGCACGGCGATCCGGCAGCGCGGCGAGCACTTCGGCCAGCGCGCTTTGCGTGGCCTGCCACCAGTGCTCCGGGTCTTGTTCCGCCCAGCCCGGACGCGGCGAGACGAGCGGATAAGACGCGAGCGCCTTCGCCGCCACGCGCCCGTTGCCATCCACCGCGATGACCTTGCACGCGGACGTCCCCACGTCGATGCCGAGAAGATAGCGTTCCATCGTCGCTCTCCGCTCAGGCGCCGTGTCGCAAACGCACGTGCTTCAGATGCAGATACCCTTCCATGCCTTCGCGGCCGTGCTCGTAGCCCGTGCCGCTCTGTTTGCGGCCGCCGTAGGGCGCGTTCATGATGCCCGCATCGACGTGATTGATGGCGACGTTGCCGAAGTCGAGTTCGCGCGAAAGCGTGAAGCTCTCCTTGACGTGCTCCGTGTACGCATAGGCCGCGAGTCCGGCGGGCGTGCCGTTGGCTGCATCGATGGCTTCGTCGAGCGTCTTGTAGGGCGCAACGCCGATCACCGGGCCGAAGGTTTCCTCGTGCATGACGAGCATCTCGGGCGTGCCATCGGCGATGACGGTCGGCGCGAGAAACAAGCCCGCGCCGGAACCGAGCGTGGAAGGACGCCCGCCGCCGCAGAGAATGCGCGCGCCGCGCTCGCGTGCATCGTCCAGATGCCGCTCTACCTTGACGACGCCCGCGCGCGTGGCCATTGGTCCGATATCCGCGCGTTCGTTGGCCACGCCATCGGCGACGACGAGTTTGTTCGCGCCTTCGGTTAGCCGCGCGAGAAACGCGTCGTAGACCGACTCTTGCACATACGCGCGATTGATCGAGATGCAGATTTGCCCGGCATTGCGAAACGCGCGCCGCAACGTGCCCGCGACGGCGAGATCGATATCGGCATGCGCGGTCACGATGAGCGGACAACTGCCGCCGAGTTCCAGCGACAGACCTGTGATGCCGCGCACCGTGCGATAGATGTCCTCGCCCGCCGTGCCCGAACCCGTGAACGCCACCTTATCGATACGCGGATGCCCGACGAGCCGCTTGCCCGCCTCGCGCGCGCCCATTACCAGATTGGCGACGCCCGCTGGCAAGCCCGCGCGATCCACGCAGCGAAACACGGCTTCCGCGCTCGAAGGCGTGTACTCGGAAGGCTTCACGACGATCGTGCAACCCGCCGCCAGCGAAGCCGCGAGCTTCCAGCCGATCAGTTCGACCGGATAATTCCACGGCGCAATGGCCGCGACCACGCCGACCGGTTCCTTCTCCACGAAACTGACGAAGCCATCCTCTTCGTTCGGAATGGTTTCGCCATAGATACGCACCGCCTCTTCCGCGTAATAGTGAAACGCCTTCGCGAGTTTGCGCGCTTCGCCTTGTGCTTCGGCCAATGGCTTGCCCATTTCCACCGTGATCGACATGGCAATGGCGCGTTCGTCCTTCGCGATTTCGTCGGCGATGGCGTGCAGCAGGCGCGAGCGTTCGAACGGATTCACGCGCCGCCATGTTTTGAACGCGCGCGAGGCGGCTTCGATTGCGGAATCGATCACGTCCTGGCTCGCATCCGGCGCGCGGGAAACGACTTGCTCCGTGCTCGGATTCGTTACGTCGATCCATTCGCTCACGCTTTCTTTCGTGAAGCGTCCATCGATATACATCTCGCAGTGTCGTGGTTCTGTCATGGCGAAAAAGTGGTGAATGCGTTTATTGCGAGACGAAGTTGACGCGGATCGCGTCGACGGCCACCGCGACGAAAATCAGAATGCCGCCGATCATCTGCACGTAGAACGACGGCACTTCGGTGATCGCGAGACCAACGTGGATCACCGTGAGCAGCAGCACGCCGCCGAGAATGCCGAGCGCGCCGCCGCGTCCGCCGAACACGCTCACGCCACCGATGATCGGCGCGGCAATCGCATACAGCAGGAAGCCTTCGCCCTGATCCGAGGTAATGGCCATTTGCCACGCGGCAAGCAGATAGCCCGCGACGCCCGAAAGAAAGCCCGACAACGTAAAGGCGATCACCTTCACGCGATTCACGCGAATGCCCGCCGAGTTGGCCGCGAGCGCGTTGCCGCCGGTCGCATACAGATAACGTCCGAGCACGGTCTTGCGCAGCAAAAAGCCCATGCCCAGCAGCACGACGAGAAACACGATAGGCATGACAGGCCAGTTGTTGATGGTGTACTGCCCGATCCAAATATAGCCGGCGGACATATCGGAGATGGTGTTGCCCTGCGTGACCGCAAGCAGCGAGCCTTGCAGCACGATCATCACGGCGAGCGTCTGGATCAGCGAGACCATCTTGAGGCGCGTCACGCACATGCCGTTGAAAAAACCGATAGCCGTCGCCGCCGCGATGCCCACCGGCACGCCGACAGCGGGCGACAAGCCGAGCCGCGTCGAAACGATCGCGCCGATGGCCGCCGAAAAGCCCATGTTGCTGGCGATCGAGAGGTCGATTTCCGCGACCATCAGCGGCAACGAAACCGCGAGCGCGAGCAAGCCAAGCACGGTTGCCTGCACGAGCACGTTCTGCAGATTCGAGAGCGTGAAGAAGAACGGATTGAGTACGCCGAACACGATCACGAGCGCCGCGAGCCAGAGCCACACGACGTTCTGAAAGACCCACTGCACGCCCGCTCTGCTGCGCTTCGTGCCCGGCGCCGCGCCCGCCTTCGACAACGTGGCCGGCGCCGGCGTGATATCGCTACCTGATTGCATGGACTCTCTCCTCATGTTTGGCTCGCGAGCGGTTCCGGCTCGGTTTGTACCGACGCGGTTTCGACGTTGAACGCCGATTGCAGGATCGCGTCCTTCTCGATCTGCGCGCCCGTGTATTCACGCTCGATGCGCCCGCCCACGAACACGCAGACGCGGTCCACCATGCGCACCATCTCGTCGAGATCGCTCGTGATGACGATCACCGAGAGGCCTTCGCGCGTCAGCGTATCGATGATTCGGTGGACTTCTTCCTTCACGCCGACGTCGATGCCGCGCGTGGGTTCATCGAGAATCAGAAGGCGCGGCGACGTGGCGAGCACGCGGCCGAGACACACCTTTTGCTGATTGCCGCCCGAGAGCGTGCCGAGCAGCACTTCGGGCGTGGCCGCCTTCACGCGAAAGTGTTCGAAATAGCGTTTGACGACGTGACGTTCCGCGCCCGCGTCGATCACGCCGCCGTGCGAGACATCCGCGAGACTCGACAGCGTGATGTTGTGCGCGATGCTCTGCAGACCGACGAGGCCATCGCGATGCCGGTCGTCCGACAAATACGCGATGCCGCGCTCGAACGCCGGACCCGGATGATTCGGCATGACGCTTGTGCGGCCGTCGTGCGAGACGCGACCGCTTTTTGCGCGATTCAAGCCGAAGAGCGCCAGCGCGAACTCCTTTGCGCCCGATCCCGGCAAGCCCGCGAAGCCGACGATCTCCCCTGGCGCAATCGAGAAGCGCTCAACGTCCACGCCCGGCGCGACCAGGTCTTCGACGAGCCACGCGGCGCCCGCCGCGTCGCCTGCGCCGCGTGCACGGGTGGCTTCGCGGTCGCGATAGAAAAGCGGCACGTCGCGGCCGATCACGAGTTCGGACAGGCCGTCGGAGTCGATCTGCGAGAGGTCGTCGTGCTCGCCCGCGAGTTTGCCGTTGCGCAGCACGGAGACGCCGTCGCAGATATCGAGTATCTCTTCGTTGTAATGCGAGATGAAGACGAAGGTCACGCCGCGCGCCTTCAGGCTGCGCATGAAGTCAAACAGATGTTCGCGGTCGGCGAGCGTCAGCGCGGTCGTGGGTTCGTCGAGAATCAGCAGCTTGCCGCCGCTATGCAGCGCACGCAGGATGTTGAGCTTGCGCTTGGCGACCGCCGACAGCAAACGCGCGGGCATGCGTGGATCGAAACCCGTTCCTTCGAGCGCGATCTCGACGCTTTGCATCTGCGCGCGCTGGTCCACCTGTTTCAAGAGGCCGCGCTTGACCGGCCAGCGGCCCAGCATGAGATTGTCAGCGACCGACATGGAGTCGACGATCATCGGTTCCTGCGTCACGAGGAACACGCCGCGCGCTTCCATCTGCTTGACGTCCGAGCCTTGCATGTCCTCGCCGTCGAAGGTGATGCTGCCTTCGGTCGGCGCGGTCTGGCCGGAAATGAGCCGCACGAGCGTCGATTTGCCCGCGCCGTTTTCGCCGAGCAGACCGTGAATGGTGCCGCGCCGGATGTTGACCGACACGCGATCCAGCGCGACTACCGCCTTGTAGCGCTTGACGACATCGTGCGTTCTCAGGATGTACTCGTTGCTGCTCATATCCGCCATGAAGCGAACCTCCGTTTGGCGATGGCGCGCGAAGCTCGCGCGCCGCCCTGCTCAACGTGAATCACCGGTGCATCAGGAGTAACGCAGTCCCCATTCGTTATAGGCGATGTTGCCCCACTGGCGTTTGTCCTTCACCGAGGAGGCATCGACGATAAACGGCTGGATCACGAGACTCGGGCCGGTCTCCGATTTGGTGATCTGCGCTTTCTCCCAAAAGTACTGGCTGTTCTGATACGGCCCGAGCGGCACCGGCTGGCCCTTCAGCGAATACTTGTCGAGCATGTCGACGGTGATCTGCGCGTAGGCGATCGGGTCTTGCGAAACCACCGCATCCATGTAGCCGTCCGCGATCCATTGCAGCGCGGCCGGCTCGCCGTCGATATTCACGAAGATCACGTGTCCCTGCTCACCGACCTTCTTCCACTTGCCCTTTTGCTGCAAGGCCGTGACGATGCCGCGCGCGGGCGAATCGCTCGGCGCGTGGACGGCATCGAGATCGGGATACTCGGAGAGTGTCGAGAGCGTGACGGACAACATGTTTTTCAGAAGCCCTTCGGTCGGACGGCTGATGAGCTTGACGTCCGGATACTTCTTCATCGTCTCCTCGAAGCCTTCCTTGCGCAGCCGCCACGCCACCGATTGCAGCGCGCCGTAGCAGTTGAGCACCGAGCCTTTCGCCGACCCGTGCTTCTTCTTGAGCAGACCGACAATGGCTTCCGCCGCCATGATGCCGCCCTGATGATTGTCGAAGTCCACCGTCACCGCGACATCGCCGCCGAGCGCGGGGGTATCGATAATGCCGACGGGGATCTTCTTCATGTTGTACTTCTTGATGACGCTGACGATAGCCTGGCTGTCGATCGGGTCCGCGATGATCGCCGACGGGTTCTTCAACATCAGGCTGTTCCACTGTTCGAGCTGCGTCGTGTTGCTGAAGTTGGCGTTGACGGCCTGAAACGTCCAGCCCTTCGCTTCGACGGCGCGCTTCACCGCTTCCTGCTGCGTGGCGAAGAAGTAGTAATCCAGACTCTTGTTGCTATAAGGAACGAACACTTTCTGCTGGGCGAAAGCCTTGCCCGAGACCGACGAAAGCGCGACCGAACCGGCCGTGGCGGCAAGTCCCGCCAGGAACTTTCTACGCGATGCGACTTCCAGTGCTTCTTCCATAGTTGTTGTCTCCTCAACACCGATATGGCAGCGACATTCGCCACGGGACTTGCGCCTTGGGTCAGGTAGTAAATTTCTTTTTGACCGTAGTAATACGAACAAAATATACAAAACGCTGTGGGCGGGCGACAAGATAGGGTTTACTAGCTGACGCGCTGCAATACTATGTGCAGCAAGCCTTTCGGCGAATTTTCAGCGCAAATAAAGTGTCCGTTGCAAACGTAGCGTTACTATTTTTTGACATGATGTCGAGCGAACGGACTACGGCAACCCTTCATTTCGCCGACGAAGGCATCAGGGCGCGCGAAAGCTGAAGCTGGTAGAGATAAGACCAGCACGCTTGCTCACTCAAGGAGACACCACATGAACGACGCCACGCGTTATCGCGTGAACTCGGACGCCTTGCGCGCGTTCGTCGCCGAGGTTTATAGAAGCGTGGGCGCGAACACCGAGGACGCGCACATCGCCGCCGATGCAATGGTGCAGGCCGACCTCTGGGGTCATCAGTCGCATGGGGTGTTGCGGCTCGGCTGGTACTACGCGCGGTTGCGTTCGGGCGCCATGAAGGCGTCGACCAGCCTGAGTTTTCCCGTCGATGCAGGCGCCGTCGCGGTCATGGACGGCGGCGACAGCATAGGTCCGGTGGTGGGACGCGCGGCGACGCTCGACGCAATCCGCCGCGCGAAGGCGCATGGCATCGGCGCGGTATCGGTGCGCAACTCTAATCATTTCGGCACGTGCATGTATTTCACGCGGATGGCGGCGAAAGACGGCTGCATCATGCTGTGCATGACCAACGGCGGCCCGAACATGGCGCCGTGGGGCGGGCTCAAGAAGATGATCGGCACCAATCCGTGGTCCGTGGCCGCGCCCGCCGGACGTTATGAACCGATGGTGATGGACGTGGCGAACTCGGGCGTCGCGCGCGGCAAAATCTTTCTCGCGCAGATGCGTCACGAACCGATTCCGCTCGGCTGGGCCGTGGATTCACGCGGCCGCCCGACCACCGACCCTGTGGAAGGCCTCAAAGGGTTCATCCTGCCGATGGCGGAGCACAAAGGGTATGCGATCGGTACGATGGTCGACGTGCTTTCCGGCGTCCTCTCGGGCAGCGGGTGTCTGACGGACGTGCACGGTCCGTACGATCCGGTGAATCGCAGCCGCGCGGGGCATCTGATGATCGCGCTGAATGTCGCCGCATTTCAGCCGCTCGACGAGTTCAACGTGCGTATGGAGCGCTATGTGGAAGCGCTCAAGGCCGCGCCGCTCGCCGAGGGTGTTGACGAAGTGTTCTATCCGGGCGAGAAGGAAACGCGCGCCCAGCAGACTCAACTCGAAGAAGGATTGTGGCTGCCCGCCGATACCATCGCCGGGCTGGACGCGGTCGCCGCCGAAGCCAACGTGAAGATCGTGGCGCGCGACTGACCGCGTGAGACGCGTCGTTCAGGCAAACGTCGCTTCGTTCTGGCGGGCGGCGCGCGGCAGCATCCGGTCGAATTCACGCTTGACGATGCCGTAGCATTCGCACGCGCGCTCTTCGAGACCAGCGCGGTCGAGCACCTTGATGCAGCCGCGGCTGTGATGGATCAGACCTGCGTCGTGCAGCTTGCCTGCGGCTTCCGTCACGCCTTCGCGACGCACGCCGAGCATGTCCGCGATCATTTGCTGCGT